>JBJKYE010000001.1:0-10419 GCA_045561195.1 Gammaproteobacteria bacterium
TTTGTAAGCTCTTCTGCCATAATATTTACGCTCTTTCTCTGTTTTGCATCATTATAGATGGCTCTGTAATCTTTTTATCTTGCGCTATGAACATATGTCTAATTATATTATCGTTGAATTTAATTAAACTAGTTAATTCAGTCAATACTTCATTTGAAGCCTCAAAATTCAGTAGAATATATCTAGCTTTGTTAATTTTATTGATATTATAAGCTAATTTCATTATTCCCCAATCTTCATATCTATCTACGCTGCCACCTTTAGATTTGATAAGGTCTTTATACTTATCCACAGTCTTGTTAGTAGACTCTTCTTGGTTTACATTAAACATTAATAATAATTCGTAATTTTTCATAGTTTTATCCAATATGCGAATACTACTTTAGTATCTAGTATATTTCAAATATTCATTTAGTTTTTTTGATAAGTTTTTTGATCTGATAAAGCGTAATACCAGTGGCTACAGCCACATTTAGGCATTCAACAGACCCATATATTGGGATGGAGCAAACATCATCGCATGACTCTAGTAAAGACCTACTAACACCCTCTCCTTCTGCGCCAATAATAACTGCAACACCAGACATTATTTGCCGCAGATCATATATTGACTTAGAACCAGCATCTGAAGTACCAATTATACGTATGTTATTGTTTTTTAATTTTTTTATGACTGATAAAACATTATTTGTTTCAAGTAATGACAATCCCTGTAATCCGCCTGAGGCTGTTTTGTGGACCAAAGGTGATATCTCACATGAATTAGATTTCTTCTTAATAATTAAACTAGCACCAGCGGCATTAGATGTCCTTATACAAGAACCAAGATTTCTAGGATCTTGAAGAGAGTCAAAGATGACTATAAATGGATTTTTTTCAGTTTGTAAGTACAAGTCAAGATTAAATCCTGATGATAGCTTACTCGATAACTCTATCACAATTCCTTGATGTTTTGATGATAGGCATAACGAAGTAAGTCGATCCCTTTCAAGCTCCATCATATCTAAACCCAAAGATTCGCATTTATCAAAAATTGTTTTTAGATGATTATTATAAGGGGGCTTTTTAAAAAATACTTTAGTTATACTATTAGGATCAAGTTTAAGCTGAGCATTACATGTATGAATACCATAGATATATTGAAATGTTTCTTTCATAATTTAATCTATGTAAAAATATCTTCTAGAGTTATGATCTGATCTCTTGATGGACCAGTTGAAATCATAACAATTCTAGTTTTGGAGATTTCCTCAATAGTTTTGATATATTTTTTAGCATTATCAGGTAATTTATCATAATCTGTAATGCCTACAGTTGAGGACATCCACCCATCGATTTCCAAATACTCCATATCTGATGCTTCAAAGCTTTCATAATCGATATCTCCATAGTCAACACAGATTTTAATCTTCTCTAAGTTATCAAGAACATCTAATTTAGTTAAAGCTATCCCATCAATACGATTTAACTCAATTGACTGTCTAAGTATTTTGAGATCAAGCCATCCACATCTTCTTGCCCTACCTGTTGTTGCGCCTACCTCGCCACCCCATTTAGCAATATCTAAGCCTAACTGATCATGTAATTCTGTTGGAAACGGCCCATGACCAACTCTTGTTGTATATGCCTTAGTTATGCCTAAAGAATAGTCAACTTTATCAACACCAATACCTGTTCCTGTTATCAAACCTGGCAAAGTAGTATTCGAAGAAGTTACATACGGATAAGTACCATGATCAATATCTAACATGGTTCCTTGAGCTCCTTCAAAAATTATATTGGAATCTTTGTTTAGATCTAAAATTAGTGGCACCACATCACAAACATACCTCTTAATTCTATCAAATATAGGGATCAGCTTATCAAGAACAGAATCGACAGAAATAGTATCACTTTTATAATATTCTTTTAATAAAAAATTATGATATTCCATTGATTTTTCAAGTTTTTTTCTAAGAATATCAGTATTGAAGAAATCTATTAATCTAATTCCTCTTCTGGCAACTTTATCTTCATAGGTCGGACCTATGCCTCTACCTGTCGTACCTATTGAGGATTTTCCTAATGATTGTTCATGAGCTATGTCTAAGGCCACATGAGTTGGCAAAATAACATGACAGGATTGACTAATAAAAAGTTTGTTTTCGATGCTTATATTATTATCCATTAGTTCCTTAATCTCATGCTCGAGGGCTTCTAGAGAGATAACAACACCATTGCCTATGATTGATTTAACATCATCACGTAATATTCCTGATGGGATTAAATGAAGTATTGTTTTCACATTATTGATCACCAGTGTATGACCAGCATTATGCCCACCTTGAAATCTAACACAACCTCCAGCATTCTCTGACAAGACATCAACAACTTTCCCTTTACCTTCATCTCCCCAATGAGTGCCTACTAGTAAAACGTTAGACATGTGCATCTCTCCTTCCGATTGACAAATCAAGGATGTCTTTCACATCTAGACTGAAACCTGTTGCTAATCTTTTTTTGTCACTTTCCGTAATATATGCAGTATATCTTCCGCCTCTAGCAATTTCCTTTCTTAATCCTGGAACATATGCAGAGTAAATTAAACCCTTTTGATAACTGAAACCATGAAGTTCACAAAGATCAATTTGAACTTGAGATATATCGCTAACCCTATTTATTGACTTAGAGATCGATATTAACTCATCAATCTCATTAGATAAATCCTGTTTGAAAGATTTAGATAATTTCTTTAGCTCTGATAAAACAGATATATCACCTGAGATATCAATTAGATTAAGTAGTAAGAGTAACTTTTTATTTGATAGTTTTAAATCTTTAAAAAAATCTTTGATTTCTATTTTTGACTTTAAATTAATCAGATCAATTAATTTTAATCTATTATCTTCGGATATATTTAAATCAATCAGAAGATTATTTATAAACGAAAGATCTCCTAATTCGATCACAATTTTTTGTTGTTTAGAGAGCGAGATTATATCTATCATTAGTTTAATTATTTCTATGTCTATTTTTTTACTTACATTACCAAAGTACTCAACTCCAGTCTGAAAAGGGTTAATTCTATCAAAGGGTCCAGGTGATAGGCAAAGAATATCACCCATGTAAGAAAACCTCGAATTACCTTGACCATTTGTAATCTGGTAATCAACTTTTGATATCTGTGGTGTAATATCAGCACGAACACCTATCTCATTGCCATTTGAACGGTCTAAAATATATGCAGTCTTATTATCTAGATCTGTTGAATTGAGATTTAATAGATTATCTAAACTATCAAAAATAGGAGGTATTATATGTATATAATCATATTTACCATAAATCTTTATAATTTTTGATTTGATTCTATCAAACTTAGTTGCATTATCTCCAATATAATATTCAATGCCATCTGGAATTAAAAAGTTTTTTGATTTCATAATCGTCCTAAATAATTGATAAAAAAAGACCTAACCCCAATATCATACAGATAAGACCAATTATTCTCAAAGACTTATTGCTTAGTTCGCTAAAATAAAGGATCGCTTTTTTTGTATATGTAGGAGAGATGAATAACATCATGCCTTCTAGGATAATAGTAATACAAACAGCTATTAGTATTACATGCCAAATATCTATTATTTTTTACCTAAAGGATTATTGAAATATTTAAAGAAGTCCGATTCCGGATCAATTAATAGAATATCTTGCTTTGTATTAAATGTGCTTTTATATGCAGAAAGACTTCTATAAAACGAATAAAACTCAGGGCTAACATTATAAGCAGCAGCATAAGTTTCAGTAGATATTGCGTCGCCTTCACCCTTTATAACTTGAGCTTCCTTATAAGCTTCTGCGACAATTGTAGCTGACTCTCTTTCAGCAGATGCGGTAATACCTTGAGCTTCTTCTTTACCTTTGGATCTAAATGACTTAGCAACTGTAGCACGCTCTTTAACCATACGAGCATAAACGGAATTACTAACTTCATCGGGTAAATCAACTTTTTTAACCCTAACATCTATGACCGTGATTCCAAGTGCCGCAGATGCTTTGTTTGCCTCTGTTCTCACTGTATTCATTAATGCAACTCTATCACCCGAGACCACATCATTTATAGTTCTCTTACTAAATTCACTTTTTGTTAGGTCATTAATGATTTGTGATAATCTATTTATACCAATTCTTTCATCACCCTTGGAAGATCTATAGAAATTCTGAGGATCTGTGATTTTCCATTTAACATATGAATCTACGATTACATTCTTTTTTTCACTGGTTAAAAATTGTTCAGGTTTAGAATCCATTGTCAGGAGACGTGAATCATATTTCTTAATGTTATTTATGAAAGGAATCATCAAGAAGATTCCAGGTTCATCATAAGCTTTAACAATTTCACCAAGTCTAAATTTAATGGCTATCTCTCTCTCGTCGACAATAAATACAGACGAGGATATTATTATTAAACCTGCAAGTAATATTGTTACTATATTTCTATTATTCACTGTATATATCTCTCTTTCTTGAATTAAAACTATTTCTGTTATTCCTAATTTTTTCGGATAAAGAATTGATTGTTCCTTTGTTCAAATCCTGATTAGACATGGTATTTGAATCATCTAGATTCCTTGATCTAGATTCCATTATTTTATCTAGAGGTAGATATAAAAGATTATTTCCACCTTCTACATCAACCATAACTTTTGATGTATTGGCTAATACAGATTCTACTGCTTCTAAATAAAGTCTTTCTCTTGTAACAGCGGGAGCTTTTTCATATTCTTCATATAAATTTGAGAATCTTAACGCTTCACCTTCCGCAGATTTAATAATCTTGACCTTATAGGCTTTTGCTTCTTCTAATATTTGTTTAGCCTCACCACGCGCAAGAGGAATAATTTCATTTCTATATGCTTCAGCTTCATTAATATACCGTTGTTCATCTTCCCTGGCTCTAATCGCATCAGAAAATGCGTCTTGAACTTGTTCTGGAGGTTGAGCTTCTAGAATATTTACAGTTTGTACGTTGATACCAGACTGATACTCATCAAGCAGTCTCTGAAGCAAGCCTTTTGTATTAGATGCGATTTCTTCTCTGCCTTCAGTTATTATAAAATCCATGCTATTTTTACCAACCACTTCTCGGATAGCACTTTCACCTGCCGCACCTAAAGTTTCATCTGGGTCTCTCAAATTGAAAATAAAATCACTTGCATCTTTTACATCATATTGGATTGCAAAATTAACACTTACTATATTTTCATCTTCAGTTAACATGACTGCTTTTTGTTGGCTTGATCTTATTTTTGAAACATCTACGATTTCTGCTTTTTGAATTAATCTAGGCACCCAATGAGGGCCGGGAGAAGTCATAGAATGATAACTACCAAATTGAAGAACAACTCCTCTTTCACCATCATTCACGATATATATACCACTTAATAAATAAAATACGGCAATAAGAGCTATAAAAATTGATGTATTCTTTTTATTTGCGCCTGAGCCACCACTTGAGCCACCAAGCAGATCTTTAAATGATTTTGAAAATTCATTAATCAGTTTATCTACTTCTGAGTTACCCTTGGGTTTGCGACTCCAGGGATCTTTGTTGCCGCCAGGTTCATTCCATGCCATATAAATACTCCTTTGAATACATCATAATATAAAGACCTTTACTCATCAATTTCTATTTTAGTAGATTGACTTGGAACAATTGTTGAAATTGCATGTTTATATATACTCTGAGTTGTTTTATTTTTGAGCATAATAGTATATGGATCAAATGCTTCTATAACACCATCGAGTTTAATACCATTCATAAGAAAAATCGAGACATGAATCTTGTCTTTCCTGAGCTTATTCAGGAACTTATCTTGAAGATTATCTTGCATACTAATACCCTACTAAACGTAATGCTCTTATTGATAGTTATATAGTTAATATTGACACTATTTACTTAAATTGCAATGACTGTCAACTAGCCTATAAATAATATTAGGGTCAAAATTCTTAATATCAACCTCAATATCTGCGGGAAATTGTTTGAGCCAGGTAATTTGTCGCTTAGCAAGTTGGCGGGTAGCAAAAATACACTGATTTACTAGATCTTCAAAATTTCCACTATTTTCCAAGAACTCTAATACATGCTTATAGCCTATAATTTTCATGGATTTAGATTTTAGAGTAAGATTATATTTTCTAGAAACAAATTCTACTTCCTCTATCAAACCTTTCTGAAACATTTCTCTTGTTCTTGATTCAATTCTCTCATGCACAAATAATCTTTCTTTCGAATGCATTTGTATAGTTATTACATCATAAGCATCGAGGAAGTTTTTTTTGTTATCAAAGAATGAAGAAATTGGTTTACCAGTTGCCAAATAAACTTCAATTGCTCTTTGTATTCTCTGAGAATCATTTCGATTAATTTTATTGTATGATGTCAAGTCAATGTGCTTCAAACAGTAATGTAGATCTCTTAATGAATATTTACTTATTAAATAGTCAATTAACTCTCTTTCTGTAACATTTTTATCCGGAAGATCAGATAATCCCTTATATAAACTATTAAAATACATCAGGGAGCCACCTACGAGCAGAGGTATTTTATTACGCATATGAATATCTTTGATTAAGAACTCCGTATCTTTATAAAAGTTTCCAACATTATAATCTTCATTCGGTTTGCGGATATTTATAAGATGATGTTTAACGGTATTAAGAATTTCATTAGAAGGTTTATCTGTACCAATATTCAATTCTTCATATATCATAGCTGAATCAACACTTATGATCTCAATTGGAAAACTTTTTTGCAAACTTATGGCTAGCTCTGTCTTACCTGTGCAGGTACATCCCATTACACATATTATCGGTAATCTACTTTTCATTATTATTTTCAACCGTGATTAATCTTGAGCTTTGAAGAATGAGAAATGAAATATTTATATCAGGCTTAGGAAGATATTTTAGGAACTCTTTAGACCATTCAACAAAGTGAATACCAGGCTGATCGAGATAATAGTCTATACCTATCTCAAATAATTCATTTTTATCTTTTAAACGATAGAAATCATAATGATAAATTTTTTTTTGAGACATATCTAAGTATTCGTTTACTATTGTAAACGTTGGGCTTGTAGCATCATTATCTGCGCCTAAAGATGATAGATACGATTTCACAAAAGTAGTCTTACCAGCTCCTACATCACCATTTAAAAAGATAATCGATTTTTCTTGAGAGATTTTTAATTTACTAATTATTTTATAATAGAGTTTTTCATCATCGATATGATAGTAATTTTTTTTCATTGTATATTGTTAAAGTATTATTTAATCATTTAATAATTTATTAATTTCAACTATTACATCACTAGCTAAAATTCCAATTCCACCTTGACTGGACAAGACATTATCTGCAGCAAGAGAATGGGCGGCTACTGCATATAATACAGCATTATTATAATCTTTTTTATTCACCAAAGATATCAGAGATATAATGATCCCAGCCAAACAATCCCCCATGCCTGCTGTTCCCATACTACTATTACCATGTCCACATATAAATGTTTGAGTCTCTGTCTGAATTATAGTCTCATGGCCTTTGATAATAATTATTCCCCCATATATCTTTTGAATTTGTTTTGCTGAATCAATTTTATTCTTTATGATATTTTCTTTACTTATATTTAAAAGATTGGCTGCTTCTCCAATATGTGGAGTTAAAATCCAATTATCATTTTTAAATGGATCTTTAGATAGTAAACTCAGAAACCCTGCGTCAATAACGATATTTTTATCTAATTCATTATTGAGAATAAAATCTTTAAACAATGAAAATATTTTCATTGACCATTTGTCATTAGCCATACCTGGACCTAGAAGTAAATTTTTATATGATCCAAGTTTCTTCTCTAATCCATCAAAAGCTGATGATGAAATCAACTCTGGTTGATATGTAGATATTAAGGAAAGGTGACGTTCAGTTGAAAATATTTCAACATATCGTGATCCTGATCTTAGCGCCGAAATCCCAGAAACTAACACAGCACCAAGATAACCATCAGATCCCCCTAAAATCAAAGTTTTGCCAAATGAACCCTTATAAGTATTTACTGTACTTTCTATTGTAAATTCTGCTAGAAAATCATTTTTGGAGTTTTTCTTTAATGAGATATAATGTGTTTTGTCTTCCAATATCTTCGAGAAGATTTTATAGAGCATCGCTAATATTTAATACCAAAGATTGTATTAGATGTGTTTAAGGTTGAATTTAATAATTCTTTAACTATATCTTTTTCTTTATTATAAACAATCAATGGGTTGTTATTAAAAAATTTCTCACTCACATCATATGTAGATAATAAATCATCGATTAGACCAATTCTTTTAGCCTCTATACCTGTCCAAAATAAACCTGTAAAGACATCTTGGGTTATTTTGTCACCTCTAGATGACTCAATATCTTGTATAAATTGGTTATGAATATTTTTTAAAAGTCTTTCCAAATGAATACGATGTTCAGGTGTTAATGGCGAAAAGGGATCAAGCATTGTTTTATCTTTGCCAGATGATAGTGTCTGGGAATCAACACCCAATTTATCCATTAATCGAGAAACATTAAAACTGTCTAATCTTACTCCAATTGATCCTACAATACTTGAAGAGCTTGAAAATATTTGATCAGCACTCGCTGCAATATAATAACCACCGGAAGCTCCTACATCATCGATAACAGCATATATTTTTTTATCCGTTTTTAACCTAATTTTTTTTATTTCATCAAATATAATCTTTGATTGAGTTGCGCTTCCTCCTGGGCTATTAATTTTGAGGATAACCCCAACACAGTTATCATTCTTAACTGCATTCTGTATGTGTGGAAGAATTACATCAGGGTTCACTGGTCCAGCTGAAGAGATCATTCCAGTAACCTCTACTACTGCCACATGTTTATTTGTTTGATTTATATTATCTGTTGTAGAAAGTGTGATGGACACTACTAAAAAAAGGATAAAAACAAAAAATATAGATCTTGTTAAGAATTTGAATTTTTTATCTGACTTTCGCTCCTCTATCAGAGAATCGACTATATCCTTTAATAACTTATCATCGCTCATTTCTTTAAACTCTCATTATCTACATATTAATATTATAATTGATTTTTAAGTTTATCAATTACTAATGATAGATCTTCAGGAGTTGGAGACTCGATAGTATGTTTTCCATTATAAAAAAAAGAGATTTTTTTTGCATGAAGGAACATTCTCCCTAGACCATAATCTCTCATTCTTTTATTGACACCCACATCTCCATATTTAGTATCGCCACACACTGGTTGATTGATGCTTGAAGCATGGACTCTAATTTGATGCATACGTCCTGTTTCTATTTTAATATCTACAAGACAGCATTCTTTGTACTGTTTAATCAGCGTAATATATGAAAACGCATCTTTTCCGTCTTTAGAAATTGAAACAGAATTACTTCTATTATCTTTATTGCGAATAATTGGTTGTTCTACAGCCACTTTGTCCCCGCTTAGTGAACCAGATAAAAGTGATAGATAATTCTTTTCAACCATTCCTGATTGAAATATTTTTCCTAATCCGGAGGCAGACTGATAATTTTTAGCTAAAATTAGGCACCCACTCGTATTTTGATCTAGCCTATGAACCAAAGACAATGATTTATATTTTTCAATTGATCTTAAACTAGACATGATATCATTCTTAATTTTTGATCCTGAGTGAACAGCTATACCAGCAGGTTTATCAATAACCATGAAATCGTCATTCTCATATAATATAATTTTTTTAATATTTTTAATGAGTGATTTTGATAAAGATTGAGGTTTTAGATCAATTGAAACCGGTGGAATTCTCACTACATCCCTATTTTTAAGTTTGTATAAAGGCTTAATTCTTCCGCTATTTACTCTAACTTGTCCATCTCTGATGATTTTATAAATTAGGCTATTAGGGACGCCAGGTAACATCTTTCTTAAGTAATTGTCCACTCTTTGACCTTCTTGATCCTTGCCAATTGTGACTTTCCTAACAGTAATTTTATTTGAATTAGACACGATATTATTTGAAGATAGTGTAAATCATTGATATATTAATTCAAAGATTTTTATATTGTTTAATACGAATTAGTCATTTTAAAGGCTAAATCATTGAAAATAAAGAAAAAGTACTGTTGAACAAGTTATATTAGGAAATAGCAACAGTAATTAACGAAAAAATGTTTATTAATGGTAGGAAATAGAGTCTAAAAATAAGTTAAACCCTACCCTTTTAAAATATAATAAAAATCATATAGAAAAGAGAGAAAATGAATTACAGGATTCCAAATGAAACAAATTTTAATAAATGCTTCTCAGAGAGAAGAGTTGCGCTTGGCTATAGTCGAAGACAACAAATTGGCAGAATTAGACAT
>JBJKYE010000002.1:0-35021 GCA_045561195.1 Gammaproteobacteria bacterium
AAGAAAGCTAAGAAGAAAGTTGCTAAAAAGAAGAAAAAAGTAACTAAAAAGAAAGCTAAGAAGAAAGTTGCTAAAAAGAAGAAAAAAGTAACTAAAAAGAAAGCTAAGAAGAAAGTTGCTAAAAAGAAGAAAAAAGTAACTAAAAAGAAAGCTAAGAAGAAAGTTGCTAAAAAGAAGAAAAAAGCAACTAAGAAGAAAGCTAAGAAGAAAGTTGCTAAAAAGAAGAAAAAAGTAACTAAAAAGAAAGCTAAGAAGAAAGTTGCTAAAAAGAAGAAAAAAGCAACTAAGAAGAGGAAAACAACAAAACGTAGAAGATAATTCTAATATTGTTGAAGATTTGAGCTAATTATTTTTTAATTAGCTCTCTGAACCACTAAAAGGCTCCATATGGGGCCTTTTTTTAGCTCAGAAACAAATGATATGCTTTATTACTAGTTTCTTCAAAAAACTCGTAATTAAGGGTCTTTAAGTGTCTAAGTAATCTACTTAAATCTTTTGGCTCAACCTGAATACCTATCAGAACTCTTCCAAAGTCAGACCCATGATTTCTATAGTGAAACAAACTTATATTCCAATTACTACCAACTGCATTTAAGAAATTAAATAGCTCACCAGGTTTCTCTGGAAAAATAAATCTAAAAATCATTTCATTAGAAGCGCTATTTGATACACCTCCTACCATATACCTTATGTGTAGTTTGGCTACCTCATTATCAGTTAGGTCAATAACTTTATACTTATTTGATTTGAGATTAGATAAAATTTGATTTTTATCTTTAATTCCGTTTGATAACTTAATCCCAACAAACACATGTGCTTTTCTTTGATCTGAATACCTGTAATTGAATTCAGTTATTGATTTTTTACCAATTGAAGAACAAAACTTCTTAAAGCTACCAGGTTTTTCTGGGATAGTGACTCCAAGAAGCATTTCATTTAATTCCCCAATTTCAGATCTTTCAGAGACATACCTTAACCTATCAAAATTCATATTAGCGCCACAAAAAATAGCAACAAAAACTTTATTTTGAATATTATGTGATTTAATAAATTTTTTAATACCTGAAATCGATAAGGCTCCAGCTGGTTCTGCTATTGTTCTTGTCTCGTCATATAAATCTTTAATCCCAGCACAAATTTCATCAGTGGTAACCACCATTGATGTAAAAACTTTATCCTTTGTGAGATCAAATGTCTGACGGCCTATTTGTTTCACTGCTACGCCATCAGCAAATATACCTATATTATTAAGCTTAACTCTTTTTCTAGATTTGAAAGCTTGATTAAAGCAGTCAGAATCATTTGGCTCAACTGCAATAATCTTTGTTTTCGGACTTTCATGGCTCATATACGCAGTTATACCTGCTATTAAGCCTCCGCCACCGACTGGTACAAAGACATAATCAGGTTTACACTGTAACTGATCAATAATCTCCTGGGCGATTGTGCCTTGACCAGCTATCACATCAAGATCATCATATGGGTGGATGAAGTCGATTTTTTCTTTTTTTGCTTTTTGCTTAGCAAAATCATATGCATCATCATATGTATCACCATGGAGTATTACATTTGCCTTAAGAGATTTAACAGCATCTATTTTAATTTTAGGCGTTGTTGTAGGCATAACAATAACAGCATTTATTGCTAATTTTTGCGCAGACATAGCAACTCCTTGAGCATGGTTGCCTGCTGATGCTGCAATTACAGTGTCTATATTTTTATTTTTTTTTAATTTAGAAATTTTATGGTATGCACCCCTGAGTTTGAAAGAAAAAACAGGCTGCAAATCATCTCTCTTGATAAAAATCTCATTGTTAAGCTTCTTTGATAAAATAGTAGCAAAATCTAGAGGTGTTCTTGTCGCAACATCATATACATTAGATGTTTTGATTTTATTATAAACTGATTTTAGCTTCTTTTCTGTCATATGACGCCTATGTATAATGTATAATAACAGCATATATTAATATAACTTAATGGAAAATAGCAATTATGAACCAGGACCAAAAAAAAAATAAAGTTGCAGAAGCTGCTTTAGATTATATTGAAAATGGACAAATCATAGGAATAGGCTCTGGGACTACTGTCCATGCGTTAATAAATAAACTCGAAACTGTAAAATCAAAAATAGAAGCTGTCGTCTCATCATCAGAACTAACCACAAAAATGGTAAAAGAAAAAAAAATAAGAGTAATAGAATTAAGAGAATCAGGTATGCTGCCGCTTTATATTGATGGTGCAGATGAGTCCAATGATAAAAGACAGCTAATAAAAGGTGGTGGTGGTGCCTTGACGCGAGAGAAAATAATCGCAAATTCTAGTGAGAAGTTTTTATGTTTGATCGATGATAGCAAATATGTAAAAACGCTAGGTAGCTTCCCATTACCTATAGAAGTCATCAAGATGTCACAAAGTATGGTTGCACTAGAAATGATTAAATTGGGTGGTAGACCAGTATATAGAAATGATTTTATTACTGATAACGGCAATATAATTCTAGATGTTCATGGACTAGAAATATTAGAACCTATGGCTCTAGAGCAGAAAATTAATAATATACCTGGGGTAGTAACTAATGGTTTATTTGCAATGAGAGGCGCCGATAACCTATTAATTTCAGGTAATGATGGAATCAAAAATATGTAATTATCTTTTAGAGAATTGAGTAGCTTTTCTAGCTTTTCTTAAACCAACTTTCTTTCTTTCTACCTTTCTTGCATCTCTTGTTACAAAGCCTTCTCTTCTTAGAATAGGGAGTAGGTCGCTTTGATATTTTATAAGAGCTCTAGTTAAGCCATGTACGATTGCCCCAACTTGGCCACTTGGCCCACCACCAGCAACATTAATTTTCAAATCAATCTTGCCTTCTAATTGAGACTTCTGCAGTGGAGCTAAAAGATATGACTTCAACGCTTTAGATTGTACAAAATTATCTACATCACGCGAATTAATAGTTATAGCGCCAGTTCCTTCATTCAAGTACACTCTTGCACTTGATGTTTTTCTTCTTCCTGTTCCGTAGGCTTTGTACATATTAAATCTCTAGTTTTTTTGGTTTTTGTGCATGATGATCATGATTTTCATCATTATATACTTTTAGCTTTTTGATCATACTTCTCCCGAGTGGGTTCTTTGGAAGCATTCCTTTGACTGCATTCATTACCACGAACGATGGATTCTTTTCCATAACTGAAGCTAAATTAGGTTTTTTCATGTTACCTATATATCCGGTGTGCTTATAATAGACCTTATCTTCCATCTTATTGCCCGTAACATTTAAGTTCTTGGCATTAATGACAACTACATAATCACCATGATCTTCATGAGGAGCATATGCTGGCTTATGTTTTCCTTTGAGCATGGTTGCAACTTTTGAAGCAAGTCTGCCTAATACGGCTTTTTCAGCATCTATTATGTACCAATCTTTATTATTCATATATTTGTCCATTTAAACAGTATCCATGATTTTACGCATATCACCGCTTGTATACAAGAAATTTATAAAAAAACTTATTTATTGATTAGAAGATAGATGTTTAAATAAAATATATGAAAATTAAACATCATTCGCCCTTAGATAATTTAATACATGAAATAGAGTATGCTGTTGAATGTATTTACAATAAAGGGAATATACCTGAAAAATCTAGTAGAAATAAAGTAAATCTGTCTAAAGATGAATCGAAAGCATCTGAGAGGGTAATGCGAATCAATCATATGGGTGAAATATGTGCACAAGGGTTATACAGAGGACAAGCAGCTCACACAAAAGATCAAAACCTAAAGATGAAATTATATGACATATGCAATGAAGAAAATGAGCATTTAAAATTATGCAATTTAAGGCTGAAAGAATTAAATGGTAACTCAAGTATTTTGAATCCCCTATGGTATCTATCATCATATGTTCTTGGTTCAGTGGCTGGTATAAAAGAAAATGATTGGAAATTAGGTTTTATTGAAGAGACTGAAAAACAAGTAACAGAACACCTAAAAGAGTCTATAAAACAGCTTCCAGTAAATGATACTAGAAGTAAAGAATTTCTGGAGATAATATCTAAGGATGAAGTAAAACATCGTGATACAGTGAAAAGTATTGGCTCAAACGAAATCCCAAATTCAATAAAAACTGGTATGAATATATCTTCTAAAATTATGAAAAAACTAACATCGTTATTTTAGCTATTTTTGGAAGATTTTTTGTCAAAAGTATTAAGATTTATTGAACTGTCACTGTAACTAGACAATAGAAAGCTTCTTAGATCTTCGATTTTATCTATTGGAAAAAAGTTATGTGCTGATTGATATTTCTGAACCATACTATCTTTTTCCAGAAGAAACATATGATACTCGGTATTCAAAGATTGTGTAACAGATGAAATCTCATATTTATCAAAATTCTCAAAACCCCGAGTGTTTGTATCATACACGATGTCTTCATGAGAGTTTCCATATTTCGCACCTCTTCTAATAAAATCAACTGAAACTAAATCAGGAAAAATATTATGATTATTTTTATTAGGGATTATATCTTTAAGAGCATTATATACATTAGCATCTGAACAAGATGAAATATGATATTCTACCCTTACAATAGCAAAATGTTCAAAAATATCTTCTATATATGTATGAAAAGTTATATGGCTTTCCTTTAAATGTAAGGTAGCAGAGTTGTATAACTTAAGATCTGCTTGAATTAATAATGACCCACTATCTCCAAAAGGTTCAAAATTGTGTGATGATTCATGAAGTATCTCAGTTTGTATGGTTTGTGATATTTTTCTAGAAATATCCAGCAGATCCAGAGAATTATATTTTTTTGATATTTTATTTTGGCAGCTAGCAATGTCCTGATCATCACTATAATAGAAGCCATCATATGTATTTACTATTAAAGTTGTGCTGACGTTACTAATTTTTTTTATCATTATTTGTTAAGTGTTGGATGCCATAAAAACTGCAATATATTTTTGTCGGGATCATAACAATAAAAACTCCTTGAGCCATCACGATGATCTTGTGGTTTTTTATATATTTCAATATCAAGAGCTAGTACTTTATCATACCATTCGTCCACATGATTCTTATCAGTTAACATGATGCCAAAATGGTCTAGCCTATTATCATTAGATTCGAGATTAAGATTTTTATCTTCATGTAGAGCCAGATTATCTTTTCCGTTAGATAAATATGCATTAGAATCATCAGGTTGCCAATCAATCTCCATGCCGACTATGGTGGTATAGAAAGACAAGCATTCTCTGAAATGCTTAACCTTTAATGCCAAATGTTTTATGCCTAATGTTTTTTTCATATCAACCAACTAGTTTTTTCAATAATGATCTTGGATTATTACTCTTTATAAGACTCTCGCCAATTAAAAAAGAGTTAATATTTTTAACATTCAACATTTTAATAGTATCCAAATCCTTTATGCCACTTTCGCTAATAACTATAACGTCATCATCTTTTATAAAATCACACAGATCTATACTTGTTTCAATGGAAACATCAAATGTCTTAAGGTTTCTGTTATTAATTCCTATAATTTTACAATTAGATTCTAACGCAATATCTAACTCTTTTCTATCATGAACTTCTACTAGAATCTCTATGTTCAGCTCATGACTGATTTCAACAAGTTCATTAAAATGTACCTTAGATAAACAAGCTACGATTAATAATATGCAGTCTGCCCCAATTAACTTGGATTGAATAATTTGAGACTCATCTAATATAAAATCTTTTCTTAGAATAGGAATATTTACATTCTCTTTAGCTGTCATCAAATCATTTATACTACCATGAAAGTATTTTTGATCAGTAAGAACAGATATACATGCAGCCCCAGATTCTTCATACAGCTTAGCAAAGTTTGCAATATCTAGATTTTCATTTAAAGCACCTTTACTAGGTGAATGTTTTTTTAATTCTGCAATTATTGCATTTTTACCCAAATTTATTTTATTCTTTAAAGAGCTATAGAAATCTCGCTTCTTGAACTCCATAGATAATAGATCGTCAATGCTATGTTTTTGACTACTCTTTAGCAATTTAATTTCATCTGTCTTATCAATTATGATTTTATCAAGCATCTTTAAATGAATTAGTATATTTTATTAAGTCTTTTAACTTATTATAGACTTTCTTTGTTTCTATCGCATCCTTACATAAATCCAGAGCATCAGCTATCGTATTTGATTTGCCAGAAATATATATAAGTGCAGCTGCATTTATCAATGAAATATCTCTGGCTGCGCCAGGCTCATTATCGATTACTTTATTTAGTATCGCTAGACTCTCTTCAGTATTGTTCACTATTATTTCCGACATTCTATAATCTGAATCGAAGTAGTCTTTAGGATTCAAAGTATAATTATTTATTTTATCTCCATTTATTTCAGTAATATTTGTCTCATCAAAAATACTTATCTCATCTAAACCATCATTTGAATGAACAATCATAGCTTTTTCAACATCCAGATTCACGAGAGTTTGTGCCATCATTGGCATCAGCTTTTTTGAATATACGCCTATGAGCTGCTTTCTAGCACCAGCAGGATTTGTTAATGGCCCTAACAAATTAAATATGGTTTTATCTGGAGATATGGTTTTTCTTGACTCTGCGACATGTTTCATGGACAAATGATGTAATGGTGCATACATAAATCCAAAATTATTTTTTTCTAAACAGAGTGAAACTTGTTCAGGGGACAAATTAATGTTTATGCCTGATGCTTCTAAAATATCAGCACTACCAGAACTACTAGTTACTGCTTTGTTCCCATGTTTAGCAACATAGACTCCAACTGATGCTGCTATTAATGAAGCTGTTGTTGATATATTGAAAGTGCCATGCCCATCGCCACCAGTACCACAGTTATCAATTACTTCTCTATTAAAAGCAACCTTATTAGATGCTTCTCTCATGGAAATAGCAAAGCCTGTTAGCTCTTCTGAGCCAAAACCATTCTTATTTAATAGCATTAAAAACTCTGTTAGTACTGAACTTGGGATTTTGCCTGTGAAGACAGAATCGATAAATCTCTTTGACTCGCCCCTTGTTAGACTCTCATTATTTTTTAATTTTTCTAGTAACTCAATATACAATTTATATTTCCAAAAAGTTTTTTAATAACTGATGACCCGATGTTGTTAGTATAGACTCTGGGTGAAACTGTAAGCCATAAGTTGGATAGTCTTTATGTTCTATGCCCATAATTTCAATATCATTATCTTCTTCCGTCCAAGCAGTTATATTCAAACAGTTAGGCAAGGATGGCTTCTCTACAACCAAAGAATGATATCGGGTTGCATTAAAGGGGTTAGAAATATCAGCATACATTCTAGAATCATTATGTATTATGGGGGAAATTTTACCATGCATAATCTTTTTAGCTGAAATAATATTTCCACCAAAAGCTTGTCCTATACTCTGATGTCCAAGGCATACTCCTAGTATTGGAGTAGATTTATAAAAGTTTTTAACTACATCAATAGATATTCCAGCATCATTTGGAGTACAAGGTCCGGGCGAAATAATTATTTTATCTGGTTTCAGATCTATAATCTTATCTATAGTTATTTGATCATTTCTAAAAACTATAAGATTTTCTCCTAATTCTCCAAAGTACTGGACTATGTTATATGTAAATGAGTCATAATTATCAATCATTAATATCATATAGTTTTTTTCCTTAAATTTTTATATGCTTGTATTATTGCTTTGCCCTTGTTCATGGTTTCTTCCCACTCCAATTCTGCAATAGAATCATTTACTATGCCAGCTCCACATTGAATGTATAGTTTATCATTTTTTATTACAGATGTTCTTATCGCTATTGCCGTATCCATGTTACCGTTCCACCCTAAATATCCCACCGCACCAGCGTATATACCTCGCTTGATATCTTCCTGCTCATAGATAATCTCTATAGCTCTTATTTTGGGTGCCCCAGAGACAGTCCCTGCAGGGAATGTTGATTTTAAGACGTCGATCATACCAAGATTATTTGATAGCTCCCCGGTTACATTTGAAACCATATGCATCACATGAGAGTATTTTTCAATAATCATTGTATCGGTTAATTTAATTGACCCAATTTTTGAAACTTTACCAGCATCATTTCTCCCTAAATCAATAAGCATGAGATGCTCAGCTCTCTCTTTTGGATCATTCAATAACTCTTCTTCAAAAAGGCTATCCTGATTACCATCAATACCTCGAGGTCTTGTTCCTGCTATTGGTCTAACTGTTATCAGACCATCTTCAAGCCTGACTAAGATTTCTGGTGATGAGCCGACTATATAATAATCACCCATGTTTAAATAATACATATATGGAGAGGGGTTTAGATCTCTCAATTCACGATAGAAGCCGATTGGCTTTCCCTGAAATTCAAGGGACATTCTCTGAGATAGAACCACTTGCATAGCATCACCATTAACAATGTACCTTTTGATTTTATCTATCGATTTAATAAATTTCTTTTTCTCAAAATGATGATGAATTTTAATATCAGCATCCTGGGAAGTGGATTTATTCATAGAGTATGTTGGCTTAAAGTTAAGCAGATATTCTTTAAGGCCTTCAATTTTTTCTGAACATGATTTATAGCTTTCTATTGAATTATCAGCATATACAAGTATGTGTATTAAATTATTAATTTTGTCAAATATTAGAATCTCCCTAGAAACCATCAAACAAATATCTGGTGTCTTCATGAGATCCTCTTGAAATTTGAAATTTAATGTTGGTTCGAAATATTGGATTGTGTCAAAACCAAAAAATCCTACCAAACCTCCTTGAAAGTTAGGTAGGCTGGGATCTTGTATGGCTTTAAAGCTAGACTGAAATTCATCAATCCAGCTAATTGGATCATTACTCTCCAATGAGTTTATTTTATCATTATGCTTATAATGATTAATTGTATTGTGATGTATCTCAATATATTCATCTGATGGCAAACCAATGATAGTGTAACGACTCCAATCTTTATTACCCTCTAGAGACTCAAAAAGATACGATTTTGGTTTATCAGATAACAACTCATAAACATCAATTGGGTCAATATTACTATTTTTGATTGATAATGATAATGGTATTAAATTATACCCTTGATTAATATAGTCTATAAACTCTTTCTCTGTCATTGATACTAGACTTTATGAGACTTGACTCAAAAGATCTCTCATTGATTTTATTGTTTTTTCATAATCTTTAGAATTAAAAATTGATGATCCTGCAACAAACGTATCGGCACCTGCTGAGGCAACTTTGGCAATATTTTCCAAATTAATACCCCCATCTACCTCTAATCTTATGTCTTTACCAGTTTTATCAATTAATTCTCTTACTAAAGAAATCTTGTTGTATGTTCCCTCAATAAACTTTTGACCCGGGAAACCAGGGTTTACAGACATCAACAAAACCATATCTAACTTATTTAAACAATGTTCAAGATAACTTAGTGGCGTTGCTGGATTTAACACTATTCCAGCTTTGCAATCATGCTCCTTAATTAAGCCAATTGTTCTATCAATATGATCACTAGCTTCTGGATGAAATGTTATATAATTAGCGCCAGCTTTTGCAAAGTCAGGAATGATTCGGTCTACTGGCTTTATCATGAGATGAACATCAATAGGGCTAGTTATTCCATAATCTCTTAATGCAGAACATACCATTGGTCCAAATGTTAAATTAGGAACATAGTGATTATCCATCACATCAAAATGTATGATATCAGCACCGGAATTTATTACCTTTTCAACATCTTCTCCAAGTCTTGAAAAGTCTGCAGAGAGAATAGATGGAGCTATCTTGTAATCTTTCATATCAGCCAAAACCTATTTTAATAATGGTTATATGTTAACAGAGTTATTAATTATATTATAATTTTCATGATATTATATCAGTAACATTAAAGGAGTAATATAATGGATAATATTAAAATTCTTGCACTAGCTTTGTGCTTAAGTATGACAACAATTATTGAAGCTGCTGAACATGAAGTCAAAATGTTGAGCTCTAATAAGGGTGAAATGATGGTTTTTGAGCCACCAGTTCTTAAAATCAAGCCAGGTGATACAGTCAAGTGGGTAAATGCAAACCCCGGGCATAATACTGTCTCAATCAGTGAAATGACACCTGCAGGTGGAAGTTCATGGGATGGAAAAATGAATGAAGAAGTTTCAGTAAAATTTGATGTTGAAGGCATCTATGGTTATAAATGCACACCACACTACATATTGGGAATGGTAGGATTGATTGTAGTCGGCGATAGTAACGTCAATAAAGATCAAGCTAAAAAATTTGCAATTGAAGAAGAATCAAAATTTGCTACCAACAAAAGTAGATTTTCAGATTATTTTTCTTCAATGGAATAATATGAAATGATTGATGATTTATCACAGGCATATGAACTTGCCTTTAAAGGGAAAGTTAGAGACATATATGTCATTGATAATGATAAGTTATTGATCTATACAAGTGACAGAATATCTGCATTTGATTTTACATTTGATGATCCAGTAATAGACAAAGGCATAGTGTTAACTAAGATGGCAAAGTTTTGGTTCGACAAGACAAAACACATTGTCAAAAATCATTTATGTGAAACTCCCTCTGATCTGTCTTCAAAACTAAAAGAACGGTGTATGGTTGTTACGAAAACAAAAGTAGTGCCTATAGAAGCGATTGTGAGAGGTCACTTAGCTGGATCAGCATGGAAAACATATAAAGAAAATAAAATGATAAATGGAGAAGTCACTAAAGATAAACTAGATAAATATGAAAAGCTAAATAAGCCGATTTTTACACCATCTACCAAAGCAGATATAGGAGATAAAGATATTAATATTAGCAAGGGCGAGATGAATAAACTAATAGGTAAAGAATTGGCAGATGAGATATCAAGAATTAGTCTTGCTTTGTATGATTACGCATATCGTTACGCGTTAGATAGAGGTGTAATTATTGCTGACACGAAATTTGAATTCGGCTTGGATAAAGAAGGAAACTTGCTATTAATAGATGAGATATTTACGCCTGATTGTTCAAGATTTTGGCTGTATGATAATGAACTTGGAAAAATAAACTATGATGCTTTTGATAAACAATTCTTTAGAGATTACCTAATTAAAAGTAATTGGGATAATGAGCAAATACAAATACCAGATGGAATCAAGAAAAATATTATATTAAAATATAATACTGCATATCAATTAATTACAGAAAATGAATAAGAAAATATTCATAACTGGCACTAACACTGAAGTAGGAAAAACATTCATAACAAAGAATGTTATTGAACATGTTCAATTAAAAGGTTATTCAGTAAGCCCATACAAACCCGTTGAAACAGGCTGTATAAAAAAGTCATTAACGCTAATACCTCGTGACTCTATGATATATTTTAGAGCCATAAATAAACAGATAGCCCTAGATCAGATTAATCCATATAGATTTTTAGAGCCTATATCTCCTGCTGCAGCTATTAAAAGGTCTAAAAGAAAAGTCACTATAAATGACTATCTATCTAAATTAAAAGAATTGCCTAATAGTGACTTAACTATCATTGAAGGTGCAGGTGGGCTTTGTTCTCCATTGGCACCAGATGGATATAATATTGATTTAATTAGAAAAGTTAAAGTTCCGACAGTATTAGTTGCTAAAGACGAAATCGGTGTAATCAATAATGTGATATTAAGCATAAGTATGCTCGAGAAATATAAGATTAAAGTATTGGCTATAGTTTTAAACCGAAAAGTCAGATCCCAGCCTGATGGCATGAATAACTATAAAGAAATTCAATCTCTAACAAAAATCCCTTTAATACAGATTTTGAATAAGAAAGAGAATAATGATAGAGAATTTAAAAAATTAATAAAAATAATATTAGTTTAATTACCTACAGAAGCATCTGAACAGTTTTTTGCTCTCTCACTTAAAATAGCTTGGGCCTCATCGTGATTTTCATCTTTACCTGACCATTTATTGAGTGCTGACTGTTGTATAGCCCTTGCGTAAGAAAATGTAACTCTCCAAGGTAAACCAAAATCTCCTGAGTTCATAATTCTCAAATGATTTGTTGCCTCATCGTTAGATTGACCGCCGGATAAAAATGCTATACCGCCAAGATCTTTTGGACACATGTCTTTTAAACAATTCACTGTTTTTTCTGCAACAGTTTCATAATTAGCGCGTTTAGAGTTCTTGTCTCCTGAAATAACCATACTTGGTTTTAAAATAACACCTGGGTAATAAATATTAATACTCATTAGTTCGTCAAAGAGACATTTAAGAGTCTCTCTTGTAACTTTGTCACATGTTTCTATTGAATGGTCACCATTTATTAAAACTTCAGGTTCCACTATGGGAACCAAATTATTTTCTTGACACAAAGATGCATACCTCGCTAAAGCATTACAATTAGATCTAATGCAAGATATACTCGGAATATCTTTTCCAATGGTAATTACTGCTCTCCACTTACAGAACTTTGCTCCAAGAGATTCATATTTTACAAGTCTTTCTCTTAAACCATCAAGTCCTTCTGTTATTTTTTCATTTGGGTGCTCTGAAAAGTCTTTTGCTCCAGCATCAACTTTTATTCCAGGCAGTATACCTACTTCTTTCAAGTGATCTCTGAATAAGACACCTGTACTCATTTTTTGATGGAAAGTTTCGTCAAATAATATTGCTCCACTTATGTAATCTGATAGATTAGGTGTTGTAACAATTAACTGTCTATACTTTATTCTATTTTCTTCAGTTTCAGGTATATTCAAAGCTGCAAATCTTTTTGCACAAGTTGGAGAGCTTTCATCCATCGCCAATAAACCTTTGGGCTTTTGCATCATTTGTTCTGCTATAGATTTAAGTATTTCTTTATTCATTTTCTCTCCAAGTTATAATTGTTTCATCAAAAAATATATTTTATTACACCTCTATCAAATTGCCAACTTCAACAATTTTCATAGCATTAGTACCACCACTGGTCCCCATCAAGTCACCTTTTGTTATTATTACGAAATCACCTTTTTTTACAGCGCCTTTCTCCAACATAAGGTCTACTACTTGTTTATTAGCTTTTGCATGAACATACTCTATATCATCTAGTTTAATCGAATAGACACCTTTAAGGAGACATATTCGACGACTGGTTCTGTCATTTTTTGTCATTGCATAAATCGGTATAGTTGACTCTATTCTAGACATCCATAATGGGGTAGAGCCTGTTTCAGTTAAGGTCGCTATTGCCCTAATATTTGATTTCCCTGCACAATAAACTGCAGCCATTGCAATGGTTTGATCTACTTTTCTAAAACTTTCTTCTAATCTAGTAATTTTAAGATTTTTTCTATTTGTTTTTTCAGCAGCTTCACAAATTCTACTAACTTCCTGAATAACATCGATAGGATAATTCCCAATTGCAGTTTCGGCAGATAGCATGACTGCATCAACACCTGATGTTACAGCATTTGCAACATCAAAAACCTCAGCACGAGTTGGTACTCTATTATTTATCATGGATTCCATCATTTGAGTTGCAACTATTACAATTTTATCAAATGACATAGCTTTTCGAATTAACATATCTTGTACAGCTGGGAGTTGTTCAATCCCAATTTCTACCCCTAAATCTCCCCTTGCCACAAGAAGACCATCACTAACTTTTGCAATTTGATCTATATCTTCTAGAGCTTCACTTCTTTCAATCTTTGCAATAATACCAATTTGTTTTTTCCCAATGACTTTTTTGACAGCTTTGATGTCATCAGCATCTTTTACAAAAGAAACTGCAACATAATCGATGTCAAGTTTTACGGCTCTAGCTAAATCTTTCTTGTCTTTTTCTGTTATTCCTTTTAAAGATAAGCCGCCACCTTTTTTATTTACACCTTGATAAGGTTTAAGTTTGCCACCGCGAATTACTTTTGTATATATTTTAGATTTTTCAATTTTAGTGACCTCTAGTTTTATTAGTGCATCACTCAAAAGTAATTCATCACCAACCTCAAGTTGTCTTGGTAAATCCTTATATGTTAATCCAACAGACTTGTCTGTTCCTTTATTATCAGCAAGTGCTGCATCTAAAATAAATTCATTTTTAGTCTTAAGTAAAATATATTCTTTATTGAAGAAGCCTTTAATTCTTATCTTTTGCCCCTGTAAATCTATTAGAGTTGCCACAGGTCTTTTTAGTTTTAAAGATGCATCTTTTAGTATATTAATGATCTTTTCTATTTCATTTACACTTGCATGAGATAAATTAATTCTAAATACGTCAGTGCCTTCTTTGATTAAGTTTGAAATGCTCTTGGGTGAGGAAGAGGCTGGGCCTAGTGTGGCAATTATTTTAGTTCTTTTTCTCATAATTCATACATTCCAAGCATCTCTAGCACAGGTAATTTTTCACCTTCTATAAATTTTAACAATGATCCACCACCAGTTGATAAACATGAAAATTTATTTTGAAGTTTTAAACTTTCAATGATAGGTATCGTATCTCCACCACCTACAACAGAGTAAGCTTGTGATGAAGCAATGGCCTTGGAAATCTTAATAGTACCATTATCAAATGGAGATTTTTCAACATAACCTAAAGGGCCATTCCAAAAAATTGTTGATGATTCAGTAATTACTTTATTATAGCAGTCAATAGTTTTTTTGCCTATATCCAATATCTTATCATTTGATTGTACCATAGATATCTCTCTTATCTCAGGGTTATCAAGATCAGAACTTGAGGATACCATGACGTCTATAGGCATAAGAATTTTATCTGAGTCATTGCTATTTAATATTTCTTCTGCTTCGCCTATAAAACTGTCTTCAATGAGAGAATCTCCAACCTCATGTCCCATTGCTTTTAAGAAAGTATTGAGTATGCCTCCTCCAAGGATTATATTATCTGACTTAGATATTAACTTTTTAATAAGAGTTAATTTAGTTGAAATTTTAGCTCCTGATATAATTGTTGTCATAGGTCTTTTCTGTGATGATAAGAGTTTTTTTGCATTAATAATTTCGTCTCTTAGTAAATCACCTGCAAATGTCTCAAGGTATTCTGATACACCATATGTAGATGCTGTTTTTCGATGCGATACACCAAATGCATCAAATATATATACGTCTCCTAAGGCAGAGATCTTTTTAGATAATATAGGAGAATTTGTTTTCTCTCCCTCCTGAAATCTAACATTCTCACATAACACAATATTGTTACCATTAAACTCAACACCATCAATCCAATCTTTGCAAAATGTTACCTTTTCTCCAATTAATTGCTCAAGGGTGTTAACAATAATATTAAGGCTAAAAGATTCATCATGGCTACCCTCTTTGGGCCTACCGAAATGAGATAATATAATTACTTTATTATTATTAGATAAAAGATTCATTATCATAGGAACACATTTTGATATCCTAAAATTACTTAAAATCTTACCTTCGAATACTGGTACATTCAAATCCAAGCGTAATAGAACATTCTTGTTATAAATTTCTAATTTATTTGATCTCTGCATCACTAGTTTCTTGCTAAAATTTTAGCGACGTCTAACATCCTATTAGAAAATCCCCACTCATTATCATACCAAGAACATATTTTAAAAAATTTGTTATTCATAACTCTAGATAAGCTCTCATCATATACAGAAGAATAAGACGAATGGTTAAAATCAATTGATACTAAAGGTTCAGAGTTGTAACCAAGAATGCCAGATAATTCATTTTCTGATGCTTTTTTTATAATAGAATTAATTTCTTCTAGCGATGACTCTTTTTTAACATTAATACATAAATCTACAAGTGATACATTTATTGTTGGAACTCTAATTGCAAAGCCGTCTAACTTTCCATTTAATTCTGGAAGAACTAAACCTACTGCTGAAGCAGCTCCTGTTTTTGCAGGTATCATAGATTGTGTGGCTGACCTTGCCCTTCTTAGATCAGAGTGATACACATCAGTTAAAACTTGATCATTTGTATAGGAATGTATTGTAGTCATAATTCCGCTTTCAACAGTTAGATTATCATGGATATTTTTAATAAGCGGCGCGAGACAATTCGTTGTGCAAGAAGCATTAGAAACAATCTGATGTGAGTCATTTAATATTTCATGATTGACACCATATACAATGGTTGCATCCACATTTGCAGCTGGAGCTGATATTAACACTTTTTTAGCCCCTGCATTAATGTGACTCATTGACTTTTCTTTTGAAGCAAAAAATCCAGTGCACTCCATTACAACATCAATACCAAGATCTTTCCAAGGGAGTTTTGATGGGTCTCTTTCACTTAAGACAAGTACTTCATCTTTATTATCAATGACGATTTTATCATCCTTAATCTGCACACTTTTGTCGAATGGTCCATGCGCAGTATCGTACTTTAAAAGATGCGCATTGATTTTTGTATCTCCCAAATCATTTATGGCAACAATCTTTATATCATTGTTATTACCACTCTCATAATTGGCTCTAAAAACATTTCTGCCAATTCTGCCAAATCCGTTTATTGCTATATTTATAGTCATATTGTTACCCGTTCTTTTTTATTAGTTTTTTAGTTTGTTTTATTACATTTGATGTTGTAAATCCAAAATGTTTCATTGCTACATCCCCTGGAGCTGAAACGCCAAATGAATCCATTGTGATCTTTGTGCCCTTTTTACCTATTAGTATATCCCAGCAAACACCTATACCTGCTTCTACAGCAATAATATTATCGAAGTTTTCAGGAATAACACTATCTCTATATAATTTTGATTGAGATAGAAATTCCTCAAAACATGGAATAGATACAACTCTAACTTCTAAACCATCCAGTTTTAATTTATTCGCAGCATCTACACAAAGATGTACTTCTGATCCGGACGATATAAGTATTACATCTATTTTTTTGTTACAATCTTGTAAGATATAACCACCTTTTTTAATAGATCTAATTTGGGTTTTTGATCTACACAATTCAGGTAAAGACTGCCTGGTTAAAACTAGAGAAGATGGCCCATCGCTTTTATCTAAACATGATTTCCACGACATTGCTGTTTCTGTAACATCAGCTGGCCTCCATACACTCATGCCTGGAATTATTCGAAGGGAAGTTAATTGCTCCACAGCTTGATGCGTTGGACCATCCTCACCAAGGCCAATTGAATCATGTGTAAAAACATTAATAACAGGGAGATGCATAAGAGCAGACATCCTAATAGCATTTTTAGCATATTCAGAAAATATTAAAAAAGTACTAGCATATGGCCTGAATCCTCCATGCAAATAGATTCCATTATTGATTGCACACATGCCAAACTCACGTACGCCATAATGAATATACTTACCTGTAGGATCTTTTTTGCTAAATGGTTTTGATGCTGGCCAGAAAACTAGATTTGATTCTTTAAGGTCAGCAGAACCTCCAATTAATTCAGGTAGCAAAGGTCCTATATTCTCTAAAACAACCTGTGATGACTTTCTTGTTGCCATCGATTTAGCATTACTTGATATTAATGAGTTAATTTTTTTAGTCAGACTAGAAGGAAGTTTATTATTTAGTCTTCTTAGAAGTTCACTGTATAATTTCGGATGTAACTTTTTGTAGGACTTAAAGTTTTTATTCCATTTTGACTCTATAGTGGCACCTGATTTTATAGCGCTCCATTCTTTATAAATATATTTAGGTATTTCAAAAGGTTTATAATTCCATTTAAGATTATCTCTAGTTAACTTTACTTCAGTATTACCAAGAGGTGCTCCATGAACACCGCTTGTACCTTCTTTATTTGGTGAGCCAAAACCAATCTTTGTCTTCATACATATAATGGTTGGCTTAAATCTTTCACGTTTAGCTCTTGATATAGATTGTTCAATAGACTTATGATCATGGCCATTAATATTATCAATTACATTCCAACCATAAGAGTCAAATCTTTTTTTAATATTTTCTGTAAAAGCTATTGATGTATCACCATCAATAGAAATATTATTCATATCATATATTACTATTAATTTATTTAGCCCTAGCGTACCAGCAAGAGAGCAGACTTCATGAGAAATACCTTCCATCAAACATCCATCTCCGCTAAATACGTATGTATAGTGATCGATTAAATTGTGACTTTTTGTATTGAACTCAGCTGCAAGTGACTTCTCAGCTATTGCCATTCCGACAGCATTCGCTAAACCTTGGCCAAGAGGTCCGGTTGTTGTCTCAACACCAGGCGTTATATCACATTCTGGATGCCCTGGAGTTATAGAATTTAACTGTCTAAAATTTTTAATATCATCAATTGATACATCGTAACCTGTTAGATGCAAAAGAGAATATAAAAGCATTGACCCGTGTCCATTTGAAAGAATAAATCTGTCTCTATTTATCCAGTTAGGATTTTTAGGATTATGTTGTAAGAATTTTTTCCACAAAACATACGCAATATCTGCCATACCCATCGGAGCCCCTGGGTGACCAGACTTAGCTTCTTCAACAGCGTCTAAACTCAAAAATCTTATAGCATTAGCAAACTCTTTATTATTCATAATTTAAATCTACTCACTATCTCCATTTAATTGAACACCCTATGCTGGGTGTCTGTTCAGTAGGACCCTTACCTGTCCTTGAAATTAAAAACATAGCTTTAAAAAGGTCGCTTTGATTTGGATTATTTGAAGATTCCATCCCTCTGTCATCAAATCTACCACGGTATTGTAATTCAAGATCTGAATTATACCCAAAAAAATCTGGTGTACATATGGATCCATATTTTTTAGTAATTTCCTGTTTTTCATCTATTAAATAAGGAAAGCCAAAACCATGATTCTTGGATATTCTTTGCATATTATCAAATGAGTCATCTGGAAATGAATTATAATCATTAGGATTTATAGCTACTACACCAATCCCCTTCATGGCAAGAACATCTGTCTCAACAACCAGCTTTTCTAGTATGACTTTTACAAAAGGGCAGTGATTACATATAAACATCACTAGTAGCCCCTTATTACCCTTACATTTATCTAGTGACCATATATTATTATCAGTACCTTTCAACTCGAAATCATGAGCATTTTCGCCAAAGTTACAAACTGGTGTTGATAATTTAGTCATCTTAAATATTTGAATAACCTCTTAAGTAGCATTATTATATAAACGGTGAACCCATTTATTTGTTTAATACAGTATTATTGATGATATAATACATCATTTTTTAGCAACTTAGTATCTTATGGCAAATTCAAATATATCAAAAAGCAAACAGAAAGAGATTAAAGAACTGATAGAGCTAGGCAGAAAACAGGGATATTTAACTGTTTCTGCGATTAATGACCTCTTGCCAAATAATCAATTTGATAATGATCAGATTGAACAAATCACCAAGCTCATAACTGATCTCAAGATCAAAGTAGTTGAATCAGCTCAAGAAGCAGAAAATGATCCAATACTTAATGATGAAGAAATAACAGATGATGATGATAGTGATATTACTGAAGATGAAGCCGTAGAGGTATTATCTAGTCTGGATGAGGAATTTGGCAGGACATCTGACCCCGTACGTATGTATATGCGAGAAATGGGTACGGTTGAACTTTTAAACAGAGCTGGCGAAATTGTAATAGCAAAAAAGATCGAAGAAGGACAAAAATTAATCTATCATGCAATACAAAGATTTCCTGAGTCTACAGCATTTTTTGTGGATACATTTAGAAATATAGATAACGAAGAAGAAATTGATTCCCTAATATCTGACTATGTTCTGGATATAAAATCTGAGAACTCAGAAGAGTTTAAGTCTGACCAAATTCCTGAAAATAGCCCGAATGTTTTAAAAATGGCAGAGGAAAAAGATAATAAAGATGATTCAGTTAATGAAATAAATGAAGGTGTAACGGAACACTCAAGTGAGGACGAGGATGAGGCTGAAGTTATTGATAATTCTCCAGATAAAGAAATGGTTATTAATGCAGTTAATGACATAACGGGGTTATACTTTGAATATAGTACATATAAAAAAAATAAAGATGAAAGATATAAAGAAGTATTTAATGAAATAAGGGATAAGACTGCAAACTTTAAATTCACCACTTTATTCAAAGAAAAACTCACAAATAAAATTGAGAATCTAACAACATTAATTTCAAAATTAGAAAGAGAAATAAGAAAAGTATGCTTAGAAACTCTAAATATACCTAAAAAAGTTTTAGCTGTTGAACTAAAAGATAATGCAAAGGATCTAAGTTTCGCAGATAAATATATTCAAGAATCTAATCTAGATGATAATGCTAAACAGCTAACAAAAAATCAATTAAGTAAGTTTCAGAGAAAACTTACAGCAATAGAAGAAGATCAAGATATATCTATTAATGAAATTAAAAAAATTAACAAAGATCGAAGAGTTGGCGAGCTTAAAGAAAGAAATGCAAAAAAAGAGATGGTTGAAGCAAATTTAAGACTTGTAATATCAATAGCAAAGAAATATACAAATAGAGGTTTACAATTTCTAGATCTTATTCAAGAAGGGAATATAGGCTTAATGAAAGCGGTTGATAAATTTGAATATAGAAGGGGCTATAAGTTCTCAACATATGCCACATGGTGGATAAGACAAGCTATAACCAGATCCATTGCTGACCAAGCAAGAACAATTAGAATACCTGTTCATATGATAGAAACAATCAATAAATTGAATAGGATACAAAGGAAACTTCTACAAGAAAATGGCAAAGAAGCAACACCAGAAGAATTAGCTGAACATATGGAAATGCCTGAAGACAAAGTCAGACGTGTTCTTAAAATAGCTAAAGAGCCAATATCAATGGAATCACCAGTAGGAGATGATGAAGATTCGCATTTAGGGGATTTTATCGAGGACGAAAATGCTGAGAAACCATTAGATGAAACAATCAATACCGGATTATCAGATTCAACCAGAGATATCTTATCGAGCTTAACACCAAGGGAAGCAAAAGTATTAAGAATGAGATTTGGCATTGACATGAATACTGATCATACATTAGAGGAAGTAGGGAAACAATTTGATGTTACTAGAGAGAGAATACGACAAATTGAAGCTAAAGCTCTAAGAAAATTGAGGCATCCATCGAGAGCCCATAACTTAAAAAGTTTTTTAGATAATGAGTGAAAAAGCAATATTTGCAGCTGGCTGTTTTTGGGGCATCGAAGAGAAGTTTGCCTCAATAAAAGGAGTTGTTGAAACTGAAGTTGGTTATATTGGTGGTAAGACTAAAAATCCAACATATGAAGAAATATGCAGAGGCGATACATTTCATGCTGAGGCCGTTAGAGTATTTTATGATAAAGAAATAATTACTTATGACCTACTCTTAGACTTATTTTTTGAAATACATGATCCTACAACACTGAATAGACAGGGGCCAGATTTTGGAACACAATATAGATCTGCAATATTTTGTAGTAATGAATTTGAAGTGCTTTCTAGTAAGAACAAAATAAAAGAATTGAATAGAAGTAAATTTAACAATAGTATAGTTACCACAATTGAACCTAGTGACAATTTTTGGATCGCTGAAGAGTACCATCAAAAGTATTTAAAGAAGAAGAAATTTAATTTTTATAGTAATTAGGGCCTGTAGCTCAGTTGGTTAGAGCAGTGCACTCATAATGCATTGGTCGGAGGTTCGAGTCCTCCCGGGCCCAGTATTTTTATTTATATATCATTCTAAAATAATATAATATTGACATAAGTATAACAATATAATAATATACTAATATACCTCCTTCGTAGTGAAGCCAGATTAGTCTGGCTTCATACATTAAAGACTGTGCCAACTTTGATCTCAAAGTCTTTGACATTATCTTCAGTATTCACACCAAAAAGAACAGAAATTGCTCTTATCGTATTACCATGTGAAACAACCAATATGTTGCCACTATCAGGCAATTCATCAATGAAAGGCGCTACTCTTATACTCACATCTTTTAAGCTTTCTCCATTTGGAGGACTGGTTTCCCAACCCCTTCTTGCTGCATAATAAGTAGCTTCACCTTCAGATAGTTTTACATCTTCTTTATTTTTAGCTGACCAATCACCATAGCTACGTTCTTTTAATCTATCATCTACAATAATTTCCTGGTCATCAATTAATATCTTGGCGGTACTAAAAGCTCTTTTAAGAGGTGAAGAATATACCATATCAAATTTTGTACCATACAATTCTTCCTTGAGTTCGTGAGCAATATGAATTCCATGCTCAGTAAGTTCTGGATCGTGCCAACCAGTAAATAATTTTTTTTTGTTATAATCAGATTGCGCATGTCTAACAAACCATATTTTTCTATCCATATTACTTATCATCCTCATTCTTATTATGTGGTTTCACAACATCATGCAAAACTTCATTACTATCATATTTGTTTTTTATTAGAATTTTTGAAAATATAATTCCTAGTTCAAACAACAGCCATATGGGTATAGCTAATAAAGTTTGAGATATTACATCAGGTGGTGTTAATAACATTCCAATAACAAACGCTCCAACAATAACATATGGCCTTTTTGTAGACAAACTTTTTGGTGTACTAACATTTGTTAATACAAGAATAACAGTTACAACAGGTACCTCAAAAGCAAAACCAAAAGCAAAAAATAGTGTAATTACAAAATCTAAATATCTGCTTATATCAGTCATAACAGATATACCTTCTGGCGCGATGCTGATAAAGAAGGCAAATATAAGAGGGAACACAACAAAGTATGCAAAGGCTGCACCAAGATAAAAGAGCAAGCTACTCGAAACAAGAATCGGTAAAACTAACTTTTTCTCTTTTTCATACAATCCTGGAGCTGTAAACATCCACAAATGATATAATAAATATGGAATAGAAATGAATACAGAAAGAATCATTACTAGCTTAAAAGGTATGAAGAAAGGAGAAGCAACATCAATTGCTATCATACTACTACCAGCTGGTAATTTTGATATCAGAGGCTCAGCAAGTTGATTATAAATTATATCTGAAAATGGAAAAAGTAATAAAAATAAAATTAGAACACATATTAATGATTTAGATATTCTTGTTTTGAGTTCTTTAAAGTGAGGCACAAGTGATTTATAGCCAGTAGCAATGTCTTCTTTAGGATCCATTATTTCTGATCTTCCGATTTCTTATCTTTAATCTCTTTTTGTAAAAAATCCATAGAAGATTTCTGGTCATCTAAAAGCTTATTGATCTGGTTTGTTGGTTCTTCTGCTTCTTGTTGAATAGAATCTTTAAGTTCAAAAAAGTATCTTTGGAACTTCCCGAACCACCTGCCAAGATGTCCAGCTATTGTGGGCAACCTGTCGGGTCCCACAACAAATAGTAGCAGCATGAATATAATAAAGAGTTCCCAAAATCCTATATCAAACATAAACTATTATTTATTTTCTTCTTTAGCAGAAGTCTTGCTTGCAACAGTTTTACTATCTGAACCATCTTCTCTTGAAGATTTCTTAAAACTTTTAATTGCAGAACCTAAATCAGCCCCAACATTTCTTAATTTTTTAGTTCCAAATAAAACAACTACTATGATTAATATTAATAATATTGACCAAGGTGATATACCGCTTAACATGTTAATACCTCATTTTTTTCTTAATCTTTTCTCGTCTATGCCAGACAGCCCAAATCTACTCTCAAGTTCTTTAAGAATATCACTTGATGATATCTCATTCAAAGACAAAGACACTAATGTATGAAACCATAGGTCTGCAGCCTCGTGAATCATGTGGCTGCGATCAGAGTTTTCTGTAGATTCTATGTACTCAGTACACTCTTCCTGAATTTTACTATTTATATGTGAATTTCCTCTACTATATAGATCTGATACATATGATTCTTTTGAGCTAGCATTTTTTCTATCTTTCAAAACCAAGTCTAATTTATCTAATACATTTAATTTACTGTCATTCATAAACATAGAGTAACACAAAAGACTAATCTCGCACTAAAACTCCGTTCTTTTTCAAATAATCTTTTACATCTGATACTGTATATATTGAGTAATGAAATATACTTGCAGCTAGAACTGCATCAGCAGACCCATTTATAATTGCATCTTTTAGATGTTCTAGTGTACCAGCACCACCCGAAGCAATAACCGGGATAGAAATACTATTAGAAATTGCATGCAGCAACTCAATATCAAAACCACTCTTCGTTCCATCTTTATCCATGCTAGTAAGCAAAATTTCACCAGCTCCTCTTTTTTGTAAGTCTTTTGACCAGTCGCTAACATCTATGCCTGTAGAATTCCTTCCACCATGTGTAAAGACTTCCCAAGATTGATTATTGATTTTTTTAGCATCGATAGCCGCAACAACACATTGTCTGCCAATTTTATCAGTCACCTTATTAATTAAATCAGGATTTTCAACTGCAGCACTATTAATGGCAACCTTGTCAGCGCCTGCTTGTAGTAGAGTTAGAACATCTTGATATTTTGACACTCCTCCACCAACTGTTAATGGGATAAAAACTTCTGAAGCAACTTTTTCAACTATATCAATTATAGTCTTCCTTTTTTCATGAGTAGCAGTTATATCAAGAAAGGCAATTTCATCAGCGCCTGCTTTATCATATTTCTTCGCAACTTCAACAGGATCCCCGGCATCAATAATATTAATAAAATTAGTGCCTTTAACAACCCTACCGTTATCGACATCTAAACATGGTATTATTCTTTTATATAATGACATTTACTTACCAACAATTTTAAATACATCTATTAAGTTGACTTTTTTTTCATAAAGAGCCTTACCGATTATAACTCCTGAGACACCTTGATCACTAATTTCACTTAAGTGTCTAATATCACTAATTGAGGTAACTCCTCCGGAAGCAATTAAAGGTATCGATGTTATATTAAGAATTTTTTTTATTTCATGAAAGTTCATTCCACTTAACATTCCATCTTTATCTATATCTGTATAAACTATTTCAGATATATTATTTTTTTCTAATATATGCAGATACTCTTCAATAGTATGTTCTGATTCCGTTTCCCAGCCATGTACAGCTAACTTCATATTCTTTACTGCCAAATCTATAATTATTTTGTCTTTTATTTCATTTGGAATTGAATCTAGAAACAATGGGTCTGACAAAGCTTTTGTGCCAATTATCAATTTATTGATACCTATATCTAAGTATTTGGTAATAGTTGAATTACTCCTAATTCCTCCTCCTATTTGGATGTAAATATCAGGATATGTAGATCTTATCTTTTGAATGATGCCATAATTAATAGTTTCACCATCTTTGGCCCCATCCAAATCAACAATGTGAATACTGGACGCTCCTTGATCTATCCAATTTTTAGCAACATATAATGGGTTGTCGAAATAATGAGTGACTTTAGAATAATCGCCTTTAGCGAGTCTTACGCATTTACCATCTTTAATATCAATTGCTGGTAAAATTCTCATCACAAGACTCCATCCCAACTAATGAAATTCTTAAGCAGACTCAGACCAGGCTCTGAACTTTTTTCCGGATGAAATTGGACAGCAATTAGATTGTCTCTGGCAATTGAAGATGTAAAATTTATTCCATACTCCGTTGTAGATATGGAGTCGTTAATGTCAGTAGGTTTAACAAAGTAGCTATGTACAAAATAAAAAAATGAATGATCTGGAATACCACTCCATACTGGATGAGTTTTGTTTTGCTGTACTTTATTCCAACCCATATGAGGTATTTTTAGAGATTTTCCAATCTTACTTTTGAAACTCAACACACTCCCGTCAATAACATCAAGACAGTTGACACCATTATTTTCATCACTATTTGACATCAAAACCTGTAACCCCATACAAATACCTAGAAATGGTTTTTGAGAGATTAAATGTTTAAGTTCAATAACATCATAGTGTTTTTTTATACTACTCATACACTCAGACGCGGCTCCTTGTCCTGGGAAAATTATATGGGAACTATTTTTGATATCTTCAATAGAATTAGAAATCTTAATTTTTGAGTTCTTATCAGCAACTTTTACAAGAGACTTATAGACACTATGTAAGTTGCCCATTCCGTAGTCAATAATAACAACTTCGGCCATTAGATCATTTCTTTAGTAGATGGTAGTTTATGAGCCTGTCTTGGATCAATTGATACTGCCATTTTTAGTGCTTTTCCAAATGCTTTAAAAATAGTTTCTGCAATATGGTGAGCGTTAGATCCCCGGATATTGTCTATATGAATTGTAGCTTTTGCATGATTGGCAAATCCATGAAAAAACTCTTGTAGTAAATCTATATCAAAGTCACCTACTCGAGATCTCGGATAAGTTACATTATATTGTACACTCGGACGTCCGGAAAAATCCAAAACAACTCTCGATAGTGATTCATCTAAAGGGACATAGAAAAATCCAAACCTGGTGATACCAATTTTGTCACCAAGAGCCTTATCAAATGCTTGTCCTAAAACAATACCTATGTCTTCCACTGTATGATGTGCATCAATATCCAAGTCCCCTACGGCTTTAATTGATAAGTCAAACATCCCATGTCGTGATACCTGTTCTAGCATATGCTCAAGAAATGGTAGAGAGGCCGACAAATCTGAGATGCCATTCCCATCCAGGTTTAACTCAGCTTTGATTTGAGTTTCCTTTGTATTTCTCTCTATTTTTGATGTACGATTTTTCATAAGCTATCTATAACATATTATGATGATTTAAGCCATTGGTTTACTAATTCAATCAAAATATCAGGCTCATCTAGATAATTATGATCGGCATCCTGTACTTCTAAAGATTCAAATACAGGGTATTCAGATTTTAATCTGTTTGCAAAAGATTTCACAGAATTATGGTCATTTTCACCATAAACATTTAACAGAGACCCTTTGTAATACGACAAGTCAATATCATCAAGTATAAATTGATCTTTATCTACAGCACCAGCGCCAATAAGGATAATCCCTGAAATATTTTTCGAGGAATTATTTTTCATAAATGATAAAAGCATGTGAGCCCCACAACTATGAGCAATGATAAATATCTTCTTGGGGCCAATATAATCTATCGATGACTGTATTCTTGCATCTGAATAACTGAACATTTCAAAATAGTCATTATAGGTTTTACCTTTAGATAACACAGGTAATTGTAATGAATAAACATTATAGTTTTTATCAAGCAAATTAGTTCTAAGGGGATTAATTACGTTTGGTTCTGTGGGATGTAGGCCTCTCCCATGCAAAAGCAAGATAGATGTATCAGAAGAATTAATATGTGACACTAGATTAAATTTATTCTCTAGCTGGCTACTTAACTCTATGATATCTGAGTCAAAAACAAAACTTGTTATCTGCTCATTTATATTATTTTCCCTTGAGTAATTAGGGAAGGAGTCAGCTAATATATTTGATGCAAATAAAAAAGGTATAATTAAAAAATAATCTTTTTTATGAAATAAGTTCATCATGATTATTAAAAATTTCTAAAACTTTTTTAGTAATTCCTGGCTCCAAAAGTGAATGTCCTGCATCTTCAATTATATGTAGTCTAGAGCTTATGTAAACTTTGTGTAGGTCATATGCTTGTTTAAAAGGACAAACAATATCATATCTACCATGTATAATTTCACATTTTATATTTTTCAATACATTAATATTTTTAATAATTTGATTTTCTTCTATGAAGCAATTATTTTGAAAAAAATGTGTTTCTATCTTTGAAAGAGATATGGCACACTCATCAAACTGATTTATTACATCATTAGAAGGGTGCAAAGTTGAACATCGACCTTCCCATATGGCCCATCTTTTACACAATTCTCGGCTAAGCTCAAGATCATCTCCATGTATCCTTTTATGATATGCTAATAATATGTCTGATCTTTCTTCATCAGGAATTAAACTAATGAATTCAGACCAATAATCAGGGAACACTTCATGAGCACCATGTTGATAAAACCACATAATGTCGGACTTTCTGCATAAAAATATTCCTCTTAAAACCATAGAATATACATATGATGGATGTTTCTGACTAAATAATAAAGCAAGTGTAGTGCCCCAGGATCCACCATATATGATTGTCTTTTTTATATCTAAAAAGTCTAGGACGCTTTTTATATCTTCAATTAGTTTTTGAGAAGTATTGTTATTAATAGATCCATAAGGTGTAGATTTTCCAGACCCTCTTTGATCAAAAAGTATTATTCTATATTTAATTGGATCAAAAAACCTACGATAGATTGAACTTGTTCCGGCACCTGGGCCACCGTGTAAAAACAAGACGGGTGTTCCAGACGGATTCCCTGATTGCTCAATATATAACTTATGATCATTATCAACTGTAAGATACTCTAATTTATATGGTTCGATCGCTGAAAATAGTTCCATCTCCACATTATAATGAATATTTAGATATATATCATTAAAAGGCTAAATTTTAAAATTACTTGTCATAAGGATACTTTTGTCCATTGGGCCTTGTCTGAAATAATCTCAAGCTCCACATGTATTGGTTAATGTCTCTATTGATTAATTTTTCAAAAGCTCTGTTTATAATCAAAGCATCATCTATAGTATGTCCTGTAGGAAATTTAGTAAGAGGCTCATCGATATATGTTATGTATTTATTTTTTGAAGGACAGTAATGATTAATACATGGTATAACGGTAGCTTTTGATAAAGCTGCTATTTTACTAATTGAGATTAGAGTTGATTTTGTTTCATCAAAAAAATCAGCAAACTCAGAATTCTTGTCACCAAGATCCTCATCACCAATATAATAGAACACGATTGGGGTTTTAAGAGCTTTGATAATTTTCTTGAATGAGAGATTCTCTCTTGGATATACGATGCTATTATCTGTTTTTTTACTTCTAGATCTACCAACGAACCAATTTAATAGTTTATTTCTAAAAGGTTTATATATGCTAATAATAGGATATCTTGATATTGAGCGACCCCCGAAATCAAGAGATACTGTATGAGGTGTTAATAAAATTACTCCCTTGCCTTTTGAGAGCTCGTTGTCAATATAGTGGTCATTTATAATCTCACAATCTTTCTGGAGTGATCTATCTGACCTCCACCAGAGTGAAGGGATATCTATAATTGTATTGCCGAGGTTTTTGAAATATTCATCATGGATTTTGTTAAGTTGTTCTCTAGTCTTTGATTTAAAACAAAGCGAGAGATTAGTCATGACTATATGACTCCTCTTTGCATTAGAGTGTTTAATAAAAAAACCAGTTGATGAACCAACAAATCGCCTCAATGGTTTAGGTAAGTAAATTAGTAAAAAAGATAGAAAGATTATTACCCAAGAAAACCAATAATATGGTAGCAAATATCTAAATGAAAAATTCTCTCTGTTCTCTAATTCAACTTTTAGAGGATTATTTTTTGAAAGAAAAGGTTTAGCTTTTGTATCCATGAGATCTTCAGTATTTCCAAAAATATGGAGTCATAACTATCAATAACGTAAAAATCTCTAATCTGCCTAATATCATTGCAAATGTTAAAATATATTTGGAAAATAAATTTAAATTACTATAATTATTAGCAGCTTCACCAAGGGCAGGGCCTAAATTATTTATGCATGAGGCAACTGTAGAAAATGATGTTGCAACATCATGGCCAGATAACAATACTAACAAAGATAATAATAAATAAGATATTATATAGAAAATAAAAAAGTTATATAGAGTACCTGAAAGATCGTCATTAATAGGTGATTGGTTAATCCTTATAGGTATTTCAGCAGTTGGATGTAATATTTTTAGTAATTCTTTTTTAAGTAATTTAAATAATAATAAAACTCTAATAACTTTTAATCCTCCCCCAGTTGAACCAGCACAAGCTCCTATAAAACTTGCCAATATTAAAGCAGTTATAATGAAATCTGGCCAGTCACCATGTGAGGTAGTTGTAAACCCAGATGTTGTTATAAAAGATATAGTTTGAAATATTATGTCATGAAATGAGATATTAATATTGCCACTAAATGTAGTGTATAAAATAAATACTGATAACAAGCTAAAAATAATCAACATGTATGTAATAAATTCTGAATCTTTCAAGTAGCATAACAAGCTCTTTGACGATAAAGCCATGTAATGTAATATAAAGTTAATCGCTGAAAACAGCATAAAAAATATGCATATGATCTCAATCAGATAGTTATTATAGTAACCAATACTTAAGTCATGAGTTGAAAAACCCCCTATGGCAATTGTAGAAAAGCTATGGGCAATTGCGTCAAACAGATCCATCCCGGCAACATAGTATAAAAAAGCACATGAAACTGTTAGTCCAAGATATATTGACCAAAGACTTTTTGCTGTTTCTGCAATTCTTGGGGATATTTTATTGTCTTTGATGGGACCAGTAGATTCTGCTTTGTATAACTGCATGCCGCCAACACCAAGCATTGGTAAAATAGCCAAGGCCAATATGACTATACCCATGCCGCCCAACCATTGTAATTCCTGGCGATAAATAAGTATAGACGGCGAGAGAATATCAAGATTATTTATAATAGTTGCTCCAGTTGTTGTCCATCCAGACACTGACTCAAAAAAGGCATCAACAAAGGTAAGTGATAGTTGTTTATCTAACATGAAAGGTATAGAGCTTACTAGACTTAAAATGATCCAGAAAAGTACAACAATTAAAAATCCTTCTTTTATTTTGATATCATTTTTAGCAGAAATATTGGGTAAGTATAAAATTGAACCAAGACCTAAAATTATTAAAAATGAATAAACGAAAGTGTAATGGTTGCCATCTGAATAAATAAGGGATGTGATTAGAGGTATAACAAGTGTTACGCTAAACAAGAGAAGCATTATTCCAACAATTTTTAGCATTATCGAATCGTTCATGTTGTTAAAAAAAACCTACGCTGACCTGAAACATTTTTTCAATTCTTGAAATATCTTTTTTTTCAAGAACAAAAATAATAGCATGGTCATCTGTCTCAATAGTCAAATCATCATTTGCTAATAATACTTGATCACCTCTGACCAGTGCGCCAATTACTATTGATCTAGGCAAATCTAGTTCTGATATTTTTTTCCCAACTAGCTTAGAAGTTTTAGAATCACCATGAACAATTATCTCCATTGCCTCAGCATCTCCAGCCATAAGCTGATGTACATTAACAATATCACTTGTTCTTACAGAGGCTAACAATGACCCAATAGTTACATCTTCGGGTGAGACAACTATATCAATTTCTTTTGATACAAGATTTCTATAAGATGACTTATTAACAATAGCTATAGTTTTTTTTGCACCCATATCTTTTGCTAGTTTTGCTGATAATATATTCATCTGGTCATTGTTGGTAACAGCACAGAAATAATCTACATCTGTAATATTTTCATTTGTTAATAATGATTCATCAGCAATATCATTATTTAAGACAACTGTTGATGTTAATTCAAGAGAAGCTCTTTTTGCTGTATGTCTGTCTTTTTCTATTAATTTAAGATTATAAATATTCTCAAGTTTTTTTGCTAAAGCTGATCCTACTCTGCCACCACCAGCAATCATCACATTATGAGGTTTTTCTGTCGACTTTCTCAACTCACTCATGAAGCGCATATTTTGTTCTGTTGCCAGAAAGAAAACATCATCATCTGGTAGTATTACAGTATCTCCATTAGGAATTATATGTTTGTTCTGCCTGTAGATGGCAATTACCTTTACATCAACATTAGGCATATGATTCTTAAATTCAGATAATTTCTTACCTGAGAGAGGACCATCAGATAAAACAGTAGCTGCAAGAACCTGAACTAATCCTGACGCAAACTCAAAAGCCTGAAAAGCACCAGGGTGGTCTAGGATATTCTTAACATAATCTGTTAATAAAATATTTGGGCTAATAACCTCACTTATTGAAAAAAATGATTTATCAAAGTTGTCCTCATCTCGCAAATACTCATTTGCTCTGAGTCTTGCAATTCTTTTAGGTACATTAAATAAGGATTTTGAAATATGGCACGCCGCCATATTAACTTCATCACTTCCAGTTACAGCTATTACCATATCTGAGTTTTCTGCATCAGCGAGTTTTTGAACAGAAGGATAAGACGCTAACCCATGTATAGTTTTTATATCAATTTTTTCTTTAAGTGCAGTTAACACATCCTTGTCATAATCAACCAAGGTTATATCATTTCCATCATCAGAGAGAATTTTAGCTACGGAAGAGCCAACTTGACCACCGCCAAAGACTATGATTTTTTTCATTTCTTTATATGGGTTATTTTCAAGATATTATTTTACACCAAATTAATCATATTATTATATTTATTTAACAGAATAACTCTTTATTTTAGTTGAGAATTGACTATTAGAGTTGTAAAGATCCTTATTAGTTATAATATTCTTGCCAGGTAATTGTAGCTTATTTATCTGAATAATGCCTTTTTTAGCTTTAATTTCAAATTTGTCATGATTAAAGTTCATTACGCTCCCAGGCGAATATTTATTAGAATCATTAATACATTTAGCTTGATGGATCTTAAACTTAACATCAAATAGTTCTGCCTGTACTCCAGGCCAGCCTGCAAAGGCCTTGACTTTTGCTATGATTATCTCAGCATCCTCATTCCAATTAATAATTGATTCATCCTTAGAAAGTTTTGTGGCATAAGTCGCTAGACTATTATTCTGAGGAGTTAGTATCTTATCATTTAGATTAGATTCTAGGATATTTTCAATATTCTCTATTGCTAAATCTGTTAATTTTTCTTGGAGTGAGAGCGAATCATCTTCCTCTTTAATTAAATATTCATAGGATGCTAATATATTACCAGTATCAAGATGTTCATTGATTTTAAAGAATGTTATACCCGTCATGCTATCTCTATTAAGGAGTGCCCTCTGTATCGGAGCAGCTCCTCTCCATCTTGGTAATAGAGAACAGTGAAGATTTATTACGCCAAACTTAGGTATATTAATAATGTCTGCTGGCAGAATTTTTCCATATGCATATATTAGAAAGATATCAGCATTCAAAGATCTTAGCTCTGCAATAAAATCTGAACTGTCTAGGTTTATTGGATATAAAGTATGCAATTTATTTTCTTCAGAAAATATACCAACAGGTGTTTTGAGTACTCTCTTCTTGTTGTCTTTTTTAATATCTTGCGTTACAACAGCTTTAACAGAGTGTTTGCTTGAGAGTAGATAACTTAAAACCCTTGATGAGTATATCGGACTACCAAAAAAAACGATGTTCAATTTATTTTCCTAGTTGTTAAATATTATATGGTACGTTTTTTCTTGAAGGTACGGTATTGCTTAACTCTGCTTTTTTAATTTTTTTTGCAATTCTATCTCTTTTTAATTGAGATATATAGTCTACAAACAACTTTCCATCTAAATGATCTATTTCATGTTGAACACAAACGCTCAATAACCCTTCTGCATTCATTGTGTGCTTACCTCCATTTAAATCTTGATATGTGAAATCTATTAAATTATATCTCTCGACTTTCTCATAAAAACCTGGAACAGATAAGCACCCTTCCTCGAAGGTAATTAATTCCTTTTTATCTAAAATCAATGGATTTACTAAAAATAATGGTTCGTTTCTAGACTCACTTATATCTATAACAATTAATCTAATCGGTAAGTCAACCTGAACAGCCGCCAATCCTATGCCTTTAGATTGATACATGGTCTCGAGCATATCATTAGCTATTTTTTCAAGTTTTTCATCAAAAGTATCAATATTATGACCCTTTTGCCTTAATTTGTTATCTGGAAAATGTAGTATTTTTAATAATGTCATGTTTAAAGTTAATAAAAAGTCTTGTCAATATATCTATTTTAATAGTATAAAGTAAAAAAATATATATTTATAAGAGTAAGATGAACTAATGAAGAACCTATTAATTGTAGAATCGCCTACGAAAGTCAAATCTATAGAAAAATTCTTAGGTAAAGATTACAAAGTCCTTGCTTCTGTTGGGCATGTCAGAGATTTGATGTCTAGTTCAAGAAAAGGAATAGATGTCGAAAATGACTATGCACCTGTGTGGAGAGTCTCAAAAGATAAAAAGGATATAATTAGCGAGATCAAGAAATATTCTAAGGATGCAAAAACTGTTTACTTCGCGACCGACCCTGATAGAGAAGGAGAGGCCATATCTAAACATATATATGACATCTTAGATAAAGCAAAATTACTAAAAGGCAAAAATACTTACAGGGTTGCTTTTAATGAAATTACAGAGAATGCTGTATTAACAGCGCTTAAAAATCCAAGAGAAATATCTACGGACCTTTGGAATGCTTATCTAACAAGAAGAACCTTAGATTATCTAATGGGTTATGATATATCAGAGTTTCTATGGAAGAAAGTTAGTAGACTAGCAAGAGGCGGAAGAGTGCAAAGTCCAGCCTTGAGACTGATAGTCGAGAAAGAAAATGAGATCAGTAAATTCCAACCTATAGAATACTGGGTTGGATCGCTAGTTGCTTGTAGCAAAGATGATTGCATAGACTTGGACTTAATATCTATCAATGGTACTAGGGTAAAAAACGGAAACATAACAACCATACTAACTGATAAAGACGCATCTAAAATTAAGACTGATTTAGATAAGCATAAAAAAATAAACATCAATGATATTAAAACTTCTGAGAGAAAACTAAAGCCAAGGCCCCCATTTACAACTGCTTCTCTTCAGCAAGCAGCATATTCAAGTCTTGGATTCTCTGTAAAGATGACATCCAGTATTGCTCAAAGATTGTATCAAGGCATGACTTTAGGAGATGATGAGACGGTCGGCTTAATTTCATACATGAGGACCGATTCAACTAATTTATCTCAAGATTGCTTAAATGACATCAATGATTATTTAAGTAAGAATCATTCAAAATTTCAATCAAAAGAAATCAGAAGATACTCAAAGAAAGTAAAAAATGCTCAAGAAGCTCATGAGGCTATAAGACCAACATCGGTATTTAATACACCAGATAAAATAAAAAAATATCTTGATGAATCAGAGTA
>JBJKYE010000003.1:0-34999 GCA_045561195.1 Gammaproteobacteria bacterium
ATTTTCTAGCTTATGCATTTGCCTTTTTCGGCATGATAGCTGCTTTTGGTATCGGAAATGGTGTTCAGTCAAATTCTGTAGCACAAGTAGTCTCAATGGAACTAAATATCTCTCAAGTAACAGTTGGATTTATAATTGCAATCCTAGTTATGTTGGTAATCCTTGGTGGCATCAAAAGTATTGGTAAAACAGCCGCTAAACTAGTCCCTGCTATGTCATTGATATATATTTTAGGTGGGCTATATATAATAATTATTAATATAGATCTTGTTCCTACAGTATTTTGGCTAATTATAGATTCAGCTTTCACGACAACAGCGGCATCAGGTGGGTTTGCAGGGGCAACAGTTTGGGGCGCAATTAGATATGGTGTATCGAGAGGAGTATTTTCTAATGAGGCAGGTCTTGGAAGTTCACCGATAGCTCATGCCGCAGCAAAAACTAATGACCCTATCAAGCAAGGTTCTATTTCAATGTTAGAACCATTAATTGATACGTTAATAGTATGTACCATTACAGCATTTGTGATCTTAATAAGTCAAAGCTGGTATGCAGGATACAATGGAGCTGCCCTTACAACATATGCTTTTGATTCAGCTATGCCAGGTATTGGAAAATACATAGTGATCTTTGGTTTGGTTCTTTTTGCATTTAGTACAATAATTGGCTGGAGCTATTATGGTGAAAAGTGCGCTGAATTTTTATTTGGCGAAAAAATAATATTATATTATAGGATGCTTTGGGTAGTGGTTATACCTATTGGTGCAGCAGTTGAGTTAAATCTTATATGGCTGATTGCTGATATTATGAATGGATTGATGGCTTTACCAAATCTCATAGCATTATTATTATTGAGTCCGATAATATTTAAACAAACCCTAAAAATTAAGAAAAGCCTCAAAGTATAAAAATGATAAAAAAAGAAATAAATTCGCATATCACCGCTGCTCTTAAAGAAGATAACTATCAAAATGATTTAACCACAAAATTGGTTTCAAATAACTCAATCGTGACAGCGAAAATCATATCTAAGCAGTCTTTTTATATTTATGGATTACATTGGATGAAAGCTATCTTTAAGAAAGTTGATAAAAATCTAAAAGTTGTTTTAAAAGTGAAAGATGGCGAGTTGATAAAAAATAAAATGTTGATAGCTAAAATAACTGGTAAGAGTCGATCTATCTTAACTGCAGAGAGAACCGTTTTGAATTACCTGCAAACAATGTCTGGCGTATATGATAATTGTATAAAATATAGAAAAAAAATTTCATCTAAAAAGAATATTAAAATTCTACATACAAGAAAAACAATTCCTTTAATGAGACTGCCTTTGAGTGAAGCTTGTTCGGCTGCTGGATGTATGCCTCATAGATATTCATTATCAGATGGCATTTTATTGAAAGAAAATCATTTGAAAGTGATAGATAATCTAGAAGAAATTATATTCAAAGCAAAAAAGAAAAATAAGGTTATTGTTGAAGCAAAATCTCTTTCTTTTGCTATTAAGATTTTGAAATTAGGGGTAGATAGAATCCTTCTGGATAATTTTACACCTAAACAAATCAAATTATTTCTAAAACATAATAAAAAACAAAAAATAGAAGTATCAGGATCTATAAACATAAATAATATAAAACAATATGCAATAGACGGGGTAAATTTTATATCTATTGGCTTCCTTACTAAAAATATAATTTCTAAAGATATATCACTTTTGATTGAATAACTTTATAGTTTTTTCTAACTGATATATAATAATACGATGAACAAATCCTTCGATGTCCAAACTTTTTTAAAAAACTTTTTATCTAAAGAAGAATCATCTGGTTTTCTACTTCTAATATTTGCAGCCTTTGCTTTAATCATTGTTAATAGTCCGCTTCAATCATTATACTATGATCTTAAGTATCTCCCACTGTCTATTGATATAGGCGAATTTACATTATCTAAATCCGTTGAACACTGGGTTAATGATGGATTGATGGCAATATTCTTTTTCGTGATTGGTTTAGAGTTAAAAAGAGAGATGTTGGAAGGCGAATTATCTAGTTTTTCTAAAATAATCTCTCCGGGCATAGCTGCAATAGGAGGCATGTTAGTACCTGCATTAATTTATATATTTATTAATTATGATTTAGAACAAAATTTAGTTGGTTGGGCGATACCTACTGCAACTGATATTGCATTTTCTTTGGCTATACTACTTATTATTGGCAAGAGAGTTCCTATAGGTTTAAAGATATTTTTATTATCTCTAGCAATTATCGATGATTTAGGCGCTGTTCTTATTATTGCATTCTTTTATTCATCTGATTTACAGATGATTTATTTACTTTATGGCGCTATGTTTTTTATCGCTCTCATAATGATTAACTTGCTTGATGTCCAAAGAAAAATAATTTATGTTATTTTGGGAATATTTTTATGGTACTGCATTTTAAAATCTGGTGTCCATGGAACGCTAGCGGGAGTGCTTCTTGCAACAACCATACCCAACAGTTCAAAAAAATATAATGAGCTCTCAATGTTAAAAGATCTTGAACATCCAGTTCATCACTATGTAGGGATATTCATTTTGCCACTTTTTGCTTTTTTCAATAGTGACATAAACTTTCAGGCTTTATCTTTTGATAGCTTTATGAGCCCAATTTCTACTGGAATAATGCTTGGGTTGCTACTAGGCAAACCAATTGGTATTACATTATTTACATATTTATCTATTAAGCTAAAATTATGCACCCTGCCTGATGGTATAAAAATGATAGATATACTTGGTATATCTTTTTTATGTGGCATTGGATTCACAATGAGTTTGTTTATTAATAATTTAGCATTTAACTCAATAGAATTAATTGATGCAAGCAAATTAGGTATTTTCATTGGCTCTATAATTGCTGCGGTTATTGGTTATAATATCTTAAAGAAAAGGTTTGGATAGTAATATACGAAATTTGATATTCAGATTTAATTTACGTCCCGCCAATGGTTATATTATCTATTAGCATCGATCCGGTTCTAATTCTATTTCTATTATCCACATCATCTCCGAGGGACACTATATTCTCAAACATCTGCAGTAAATTGGAAGCTACTGTGATTTCAGTGACTGGATACTGTATCTCGCCATTTTTAATTAGATAGCCAAAAGCACCACGTGAATAATCCCCAGTTAATGAATTAGCACCGCTTCCCATCATATCCGTTATGTAGAGACCATCAGTCATATTTTGTAATAAATTAGCTTCAGGTTTTTTAGATGAAACAAGTATGTTCGTTAATACCCCATTACCAGTACATTTTGATTTTAATTTTCTCGCAGCATATGTATCGAGTAAATAAGTTTTTAATATGCCATCTTTTATAATATCTTTTTTTTGAGTTAATACTCCCTCAGAATCATAAGGCCGTGTTGCGGATCCATTTGATAAGCTTGGATCCTCTTGTATGTTTACAAAATCTGGAAATATTTTTTTATCTATCTTATCTATAAGAAAACTAGATTTTTTATATATTGAAGATCCGTTAATAGCGGATAAAAAACTACTTATTAAAGATGAAGTCATTTCCGGTGAAAATAGGACAGGACAAACCCTAGTTTTTATGGTCTTTGCACCAAGTCTCGCAATTACACGTTCTGCAGCTTTTTCACCTATGTGCTTAGATGATTCCAATGCATCAAAATCCCTCGTTGAAGAATACCAATAATCTCTCTCCATCAACTTATTTTGCTCAGCAAGAGCTATACATGATAGAGAGTAATCTGTTGAATCAAACGTTCCATAGGCGCCGTTACTATTTAGAATCATATGGGTGTTATCTGAAAATGTAAAAGAGGATCCTTCAGAATTTGTGACTCTTTTGTCCTTCTGAAAAGCACTACTTTCACAATCTTTCGTTAAATCAATGATGTTTTTGATATCTAGCGTTTTAGGATAATAGATATCCATGTCTTCCCATTTTTGTGTTGTATATTGACTCTCTGGCAACCCCTGACAATCATCTGCTTGAGTGTTAATAGATATATTCTGAGCTTTTTCTATTGCCTGTTGAATACTTTTTTCAGATAAGTCGTTAGTAGAAGCACTTCCTTTTTGATAGTCTTTATATACGGAGACATTTAGTGCCATATCTTGATGATATTCTATATTTTCTACTTCACTGGACCTTGAAGTGACAGAATAGCCATCTGATAAACTCATATTAAATTCATAATCAAATTTACTATCTAGTTTATTTATAATTTTTTGTAGTTTATTTTTATAGTCTGAAATACTGTTATCCTTATTCTTCAAACCTGGGTGCCTCCAACGGTTATCTCATCAATTTTTAGCGTAGGTTGCCCAACACCTACAGGTACACTTTGTCCATCTTTGCCACAAGTACCGACTCCATCATCGAGCTTCAAATCATTTCCAACCATTGAAACTTTTTTTAAGACTTCTGGGCCATTACCAATCAGAGTCATGCCTTTTATAGGCTCTTGTATTTTACCTTTTTTTATAGTGTAAGCTTCTGAGGCTGTAAAGACGAACTGGCCATTAGTGATGTCAACCTGACCACCCGAAAAATTAACTGCATAAATTCCATCTTGAACTGACTCAATAATCTCTTTAGGATGATATTCACCTGATAACATAAAAGTATTAGTCATTCTTGGCATTGGTAGACATGCATAACTCTCTCGTCTACCATTGCCTGTTGGATCAACATTCATGAGCTTTGAATTAATCTTATCTTGCATGTAACCTTTTAAAATACCATTTTCAATTAATGTATTACACTTGGTTTCGCAACCTTCATCATCTATCGATAAAGAGCCTCTTCTCTTAGAGATTGTACCATCATCAACTATAGTACATTGTTTAGAAGCCACCTGTTTACCAATTAAATCTGAAAATGCAGAGGTTTTTTTTCTATTAAAGTCTCCCTCTAGGCCATGTCCAATGGCTTCATGTAATAAAACTCCAGGCCATCCAGGTCCAAGTACTACTGTCATCGCACCTGCTTTACCATCTACAGCCTCTAGATTAACAGCTGCCTGTCTTAGAGCTTCATCTGCAAATTCATAACCAAATTTTTTCCCTATAATCTCTTCATATGTATATCTGCCTCCGCCACCAGCGGAGCCTCTTTCTCTTCTATCGCCAACTTTTAAAATTACCATGATGCTAAACCTCACTAAAGGCCTATCATCAAAAGCTTTAATACCATCAGTATTAAGTATTAAAATTGAATCGTAAACACCAGCTAGACTCACAATCACTTGATCAACTCTGTTGTCTTTGCTACGTATGTATTTGTCAATATCCTTTAAAAACTCAACTTTTGCATTATCTTCTTTATAGCTTAATGGGGAAATTGGCTCATATAATCTACGAATCTCTTTTTCAGTACCTATTTTTATTTCTTTGTCTTGTCCGCTATTAACAATACATTTAGATGTATTAGCTGCAGAGAGTAAGTTTTCATATTGAAAATTATTGCTATAAGAAAAACCTGTCTTATCACCGGAAACTGACCTTATACCGACGCCACTGTCAATATTAGAAGAGCCATTTTTCACTATGCCGTCTTCTAGTTGCCAGCTTTCTGAATTAGAATACTGAAAATATAAATCTGCAAAGTCTATATTAGTCGGACAGGCAGCCGATAAAACATTTTCTAATTTAACATCTGATAAATCATAATTACTAATTATGTGATCTTTTATAAAATTCATTTTTTACCTATAAGATTAATATGCTCTAAAACTGGAAACTTTTCTCTGATAGAATTCAGTTTATTTAAATTAATTTCAGATTCTATAAACCCCGATCCTGATGGCAATCTTGATGAAATCTGACCCCATGGATTAACAATCATACTATTTCCATGAGTCTGTCTTCCACTAATGTGATATCCATCTTGGCAAGATGTTACAACATAACATAAATTCTCTATGGCTCTAGCTTTAACTAAAGTTTCCCAATGGACTTTTCCAGTTTGCTCTGTGAATGCTGATGGTATCACAAGTATTTCTACATTGGACTCATTTTGTAATCTAAATAGTTCTGGGAACCTTAGATCATAACAAATCGCTAATCCTACTCTACCTATAGGTGTTTCTATGACTTTTAAATCATTACCACTATTAAAAACTTCAGATTCATTATACGACTCTTTAGAATTAGGCAATTCAACATCAAACAAATGTATCTTGTCATATCTGCTAACTACCTCTCCCATATCATTGAAAACAAAAGTGGTAGACGTTACCTTTTTTGGATCGTCAGTCTTAATAGGAATTGTTCCTGCAATTATCCATATCTTGTGGTCTTTCGCTTGTTGAGAAATAAATTCTTGAATTGGGCCACTTCCAACAGGTTCACTATGTGTAAGAAATTCTGAATCATCCTCTGGCATCAATGCAAAGTTTTCAGGCAGAACTACAAGTTTAGAACTGGTTTTTGAGATCTGTTCTAAATATTTGCCAACCTCTAATAAATTGGCTTGCACATTTGGCCCTGATGATAACTGTATAGATGCTACTTTTGTCATTATTTCTCTCGTGTATGAACATTAAGAATATATTAATTTGTGATAGGTTTAAATGGTTCTATTACTTTTATTTCTGGGTTATCCCATGGTCCTTGTATGGAATACTCTACTGCTGCAAGCTGATTTGTATCTATACCGATTTGCTCTAAGAATTTATCATAAAATATTGACGCAAGCGCTCCAACAGGGCCACCTAAAAGTGTTCCAGAAATGAGACTCATTGAGGATAAATCAGGTATATACACTAACAGCTGATCATGAGTTTTATTTTTTAGATCAGAAGAACCATTCACCCTCATCTCTCCAAAAGATCCTTTCAGCACTAGGTTATTAGCTTTGGCTTGCGAATTCAGAAATATAAATTCACCATTCATATCGTCAAATGCTAAACCACTTGAAAAAAAATCACTGAAATCCAGTGATAACCTTTTTTGTAAAGAGGAAATACTAAATAATCCAAGCAGTTGGCCGATCGCTCTTGATTGTTTGCTGACTTGTAGAAATTCACCATCCAATAAATTAAGGGTTATCTTGCCATCAAAGTTATTTAACGAAAAAAAGTCTGGCGACCCTTCCCATTGTCCAATTAACTGGGAAGATAATGACCCATTTTTAATCAAGTCTTTATAACCCAATGCATTGAGTGACTTACCAAAATTATTACTCTTAAATTCAGCATCAAACAGGGTAATTTGACCATCTTTATTATTTAACCATCTTCCATTACCAGTCATTACTAAATTACTGTTAGCAAAATCTAGCTGATCAATTAACATACCATTGCTTAGTGGTGACGTTCTGATTTTAAAATCATCAAAATAATAATTATTGATTTTTACTCTCTTCATACTCATATCTAGATATGGATATCCAGCAGGATCGGCTATACCTTGAAATTTATTTAAATCAAAATATTTTAATCTAGCGGTAAGCCTATCATCTGAAGAAATTTTATCTGGAAGCATAAGGGTTCCTGAGAGATATGGGGAGTTAACCATAGCATATAAATTTGATTTAGCTTTTGACAATTCAATATCATATGAATCATATTTGATATTAATCCTATTCTTTCTATTCTTTTCTATGGCATAAGATAGTTGAAAATTCTGAGTCTCATCTGAGGATTTATTGAAAGGACTAATGATATTAAACGCCATTCCCTCTAAACTAGAAACTAATTTCATTGATATTTTATTATTCTTTAATTCATAGACTACCTCTATATTTGCTTCAGACTCTCCTATGAATGAATTGATTAATTTATGTTTAAAAAATCTTTTCATAAACGAGTCAGAGAGTAATCCGCTGCTATTAGCTATATATTTTATTTGTTTATCAGATATGTCAGTATCTAGCGAAAACATAAACTTTGTATTATTTAAAAAAATTTCTGAGTTAGAAGATTGATAATATTTATCGAAGAAGTTTATGCGTATTTGTTTTGTATTAAAAGTAACATCGGCAGAATTATTGCTCGCTAGGAAATCTGATAATGATATCACACCATAAGTATGGGCTTTATTATTTTTTTCGTAAACTCTATAATCAATATTATAATTTGTATTGATATCGGTTTTTTTAACTTCATTGCTTATATTAAATTTTTGCGGTAGTTTAGAAAAAATATTATTAATGTTACCATTAATTTCAACTTTGTAATTGGCCTTCTCAGGTGAAAAAGATCCTAATATTTTTGCGGTATGAGCATCATCTATTTGCATATTATTCGAACTCATTAAAAGTTTACCATTTACATGTTTAAGATATATATCTCCATCTATCTTACTTATAGGATACTTAGTAGCTTGGTGTGTAACATTAACATCTTTACTGTTTAACTTGAGATAGCCTTTTTGATAATCACCTTTTATTTTACCTGACAGATTTGATAGCAAGAAAAGCTTACTTTGAAATCCAGTTTCATCAAATGAAAACATATACTTCAATAGCGTGTTATCATGCATATTGTTTAAATGTATATCGTTTAACTGCCCATATGTAATTTGATCTATAGAATCTCTTACTATTTTTTGTGAAGACAGTGCGAATAGCCTTATCATAGATTTTAAATCATTAATATATAGAGAATGAATTGATATACTCGACAGCACGTACTCTTTCCTAGCTACTCTAATATAATTCTCTTTATATTTATTATCTTTAGTATCAAAAGACAAATTTGAAAGTTTAATTTCATCTTGATTATTTAAGTAATTATAAGATACTTGAGAATTAAGGTTGTTAAAAATAAGACGATCTTTGGTTAAACGATTAGTCAATATAGATTGCTCAACTTTAAAGTTTCCATGAATATCAATAATTTTATTATCAGATATTTCTGCCCAAAAAATATAATTAAGTTTTTCGAATGTTACATCCATATTTTTATAAAAGTATATAGGGTCATTTATATTAATATTTACACCTTGACTATAAACCTTTCCATTTATCTTATTATTGCGAATAGAGAAACTCGATGCCAAATGAATTATTTCTTTTGAAGACTTATGATTAAATGTAGTAAATAATTCAATATCATCATTCTGTTTAAGAATAACCATATTGGTGTTTATTAGTTCATGTGAATGCGATTTAATCTTATCGAATACTCTAATATTAGAATCACTAATTCTATACTTTATACTATTGACATTAGGCTTATTAATATCTTTATTTGTACTCATAAAATTATAGTCTTTAATAAATATCCCACTATTATCAAAGACTAAATCTATGTTGGATTTCACTAGATTTACCTCTTCGGGTATGATGATCAATTCTGATAAAGACTTAAAAAGATTAATTTTTATTATTAATTTTTCACTATCTAAGTAATGCTGTTTTGTTTTTTCATTATGTAGAGATACTTCTTCAAATATCAAACTTGGGTCTAAGCCAGACCACTGGACTGATAATTTATTAAAATCATATGTTAATGAGGAACTTTTCTGAATTGACTTAATAATATCATTTTTGTAGAGCTTCGAGACTATATTCGAATTCTCCGAGAGTAATATTACAGAAAAAGATAAAAGTAATATTACAGATATAAAATATACCAGGTATGATACTAATCTTTCCATAAATTATTTGTATGTATAATTATCTGAATCAATACTTTCATCCCATAGTTTTTCGAGTGAATAAAAGTCTCTAGTTTCTGGATGCATAACATGGACAAGTAAATCACCATAATCTAGCAATATCCATTCAGACTTGGTATATCCTTCTACTCCTAATGGTTTAATTTTATTTTTTTTAAGTTTTGTAACCAAATTATCTGCTATAGCTTTTACATGTCTTGTTGATCGACCTGATGCTATAAACATCAGATCAGTGACAGAGGATTTATTTTTAACATCCATCATCACAATACTTTCTGCTTTATTGTCTTCTAGGATATTTTTAATAGATTTTTTAAGAGCTTCCATATATTAATAAATCTTCCGTTTTTGCAACCATTGATCTAATCGCAATGGGATTAAGTTCGATACCTTTTGATTTTTTTGCAATCTACTTCGTATTTCTGTTGATGATATATTTGTCAAAGGCATATCCTGTAAGTAAATTTTACCATATGAATTGCCATGAAATATAGCTAGATCTGAACAAATAAGTGATTTTAACTCCTTATTAATCAAAGAATCATTGTTTTTAGTCATTCTTGCTAGGACAATAATATTACATAACAGCATTATATTATTGAAGTCTTTCCATTTATTTAATGTGGGTAAAATATCTGAGCCAATAATGAGATAAATATTCGCCCCCCTATATTCCTCTACAACTGATTCAATAGTATCAATAGTATAAGATATACCTTTACGTATTATTTCTCGATCGTCTACAATGTATGCTGGATTATCTAAACCAATACTAAGCATTTCTAGTCGATCAACATGTGATGCAAAGATTTTTTTTTCAGAATTTGAAATATTTGTAGGAATAAAATGAATACGATCTAAATCATGCTCTCTAGAAACTTGATCGATTGGCTTTATATGTCCATTATGCAAAGGATCAAATGCACCACCATAAATACCAATACGTTTCTTAGACATTTTTTAGCTTCTAATTTTTCCTTTACTAGTGACGATATATTTAAGATTTGTTAAACCATCTAGACCCACAGGGCCTCTAGCATGTAACTTATCAGTACTAATACCAATTTCAGCTCCTAAACCATATTCATACCCATCAGCAAATCTGGTTGACGTATTGACCATGACTGAGCTTGAATTTATTAATTTTTTAAATTGATTTATAGAACCTTTATCATCAGATACGATAGCATCGGTATGTAATGAACCATATTTTGTTATATGTTCAATAGCCTCATTTAGAGATTCAACTATTTTAACAGATATTATTGGAGACAAAAACTCTTCACTCCAATCCTTTTCTTGTGCCAACTTTGCAACAGGATGCAATTTCTTGATATTTCTACATCCACGTATCTCAACATTATTCTCGGAATATGTACTAAGGATTTTTTTAAGGCATTTTTTTGAAAAACTTTTATGTATTAAAAGAGTTTCCATTGCGTTGCATACACCATACCTTTGTATTTTAGAATTTATGCTTATATTAAAAGCCATTTCCTGATCAGCTTTATTATCAATATATACATGACAGTTTCCATCAAGATGTTTAATCATAGGAATCTTTGAAGTTGACATTACTTTCTCTATCAAGCTCTTTCCTCCTCTTGGAATAATTACATCTATATACTCATTCATTGACAACAAATGATCAATTGCATTTCTGTCTATGGTCTCAATTAATTGAACAGCATGTGGGTCTATCCCGTTATTCTCTAGTGCTTCTTTTATACATCTCATCAGAGCTTTGTTGCTATTGATTGACTCAGATCCGCCTCTCAATATGACGCTGTTACCAGATTTAATACATAAACCTGCGGCATCAATTGTTACATTTGGTCTAGACTCGTAAATCATCCCTATGACTCCTAGTGGGACTCTCATTTGACTAATATATATCCCATTTTTTTGTTTGATAGCCTTAGATGTCCGATAAAGTGTGTCTGGTATGGAGATAATTTTCTTGAGTCCGTCTCGCATAGAATCAATTCTCTCTTTATTTAAAATGAGTCGATCAATCATACTGTCTTTAATGCCTTTTTGTTTTGCATTAACTAGATCAATTTTGTTAGCATCAAGTATTTTTTTTGTATCACTTTTAAGATTACATGAGATTGCTCTCAGAGTATTATTTTTCTGAGAAGAACTGTATGTTCCGGATTTATTCGATGACAATAAAGACTGCTTGCTAAGAGTTAATATATATTTTTTAATATTCATTTATACAGCCTCATTATTAGATTGATGAAGTAGTGGTTTTTTCATCATAAAAGCAACAACCAATACTTCAAGGTCATGCCATATGTTAGAATTTTCAATACCTAACTTAATTGACTTGTCTATAGCATAACAACTTTGCAATAAATTCATCAAGTGTTCTTTATTATAATTCTCAGAAAATTTATCATAGATATTTTTTTTAAAACTAGGTATATATGGAGGAGGACTTAGTTTACATGCTAAAGAATAAATTTTTTTAATTTCACTATTAATTAAAAAAAGAATATATACCTCTGGTGATTTAATTGATTTGAGGTAACCAAGTATCTTTAATGCTTTTTGAATATTACAATCGACTATTGAATCAATCAAATCAAATTCTGAATATTTATATTCCTTTTGGATAAAATCAAAATAAATACCAACATCACTTATATCAAGTAACGACATTTTATATAACTCTTGAGATATTGCAGATGTATTACCCTCATTTTTGTCAATGAGCTTTTTAAAGAGTTCTTCAGTATATGTTATATTATTTTTTTTGAATTTCATCTTCATCCATTCAATCAAACTTGATCCAGCCAATTCATAAATTTCTATAATACAACCATCTGAGTCTATTTTAGAATAAATCTTAGTCTTTTTGAAAGAAGGAGATTGAGGGTTTAGTTTTATTACAACAACTAGGTCTGAAGTAGATTTCATGTCCACTAAATACTCAGAGAGACTCTTTGGTATTGTGCTAGAGGTGATATTGAATAAGATAAACTTATTTTCTGAAAATAAAGAATAATTTTCAAAATCATCTTTTATTGTATCTAAGTTAAAATCTGAATCAACAATGATCTTTTTAACCATATAGCCCTTATCTTTATAATATTTTTCAATCTTTGACTGTACATCATTCTGCAAATGATATGGTTTTCCTAAAATTAAATATATTCCATATTCAGAGAGTCTTGGAGAATTTATAAATTTTTTATATGTAATTTTCATATGATATATTACTTAGATTCTATACAATATATCATGGATAGTAAAAAAGCTCATTGCGAAATTGGATTTATTGGCCTTGGTATCATGGGAAAGCCTATGGTAAAGAATTTACTTATGTCAGGATACAAAGTTTCTTTTTTCGCTAGAAGAAAAAAAGTTATTGATGAAATATCTGCTATTGGCGGTATTTATATTAAAAATATTTCAGACTTACCAAAATCATGTAAAGTAATTATGCTTAACCTACCTAAATCTAATGATGTCCATAATATTGTTCTGGGGAAAAGAGGTCTTTATAAAAATATTCTTCCGGATACAACTCTGATAGACATGAGTACAATTTCACCAGATGTTACTGTAGAAATAGCTGATAAACTAAAAGAAAAAAAATCATATTTGATAGATGCCCCTGTTTCTGGAGGAGAAATAGGAGCTATTAATGGAAATTTATCCATAATGGTGGGTGGTCAAAAAAAAATATTTAACAAGGTATTGCCTATTTTGTCAGTACTGGGTGAAAACATAACCTATATTGGCAAAAATGGTTCAGGTCAAATAACTAAAGCATGCAATCAAATATTAGTTGCCGGAACACTGGTTGCTGTCAGCGAAGTATTGCTCATGGCTAAAAAATCTGGATGTAATCTCAATCTTGTCCGGGAAGCTTTAATGGGAGGCTTTGCTAATAGTAAAATATTAGAAGTACATGGTAATAGAATGATTAGTAGTGACTACAAACCTGGGTTTAAGTCTAAATTACACTTAAAAGATTTAGATATTGCATTAAATATAGCTAAGGACTTAAATATAAATCTAAAAGGCACTAAATATAGTAGAAAACTAATGCATCAATCAGTAGTTGATAAAAAACAAGAAAAAGATTCATCTGTAATACATGAGATAATCAAAAAGATTAATAAATAAAGTGTTTAATAATTGTACTGTAAATTATATAATTGCATCATGGAACATAAATATTCAGACTTATTAAAGAAAAATAGTATTATGCCTACTAAGCAGCGCTTAGAAATTGCTGATATTATCTTCAAGAAGCATCAACATTTCACAGCAAATGAGTTAATTGAGCGTATAAAAATATCTAATTTACCTATATCTCAGGCCACTATATATAACACTTTATGTGTTTTTGAATCTAAAGGCTTACTCAAAATGATTGATTTACAGAATAACTGTAAATTTTATGATACGAATTTAGAGTCACACCATCATGTATACAATATTAGCACCAATAAGCTTACAGATATTGCTATCGATAAGGTGGAGTTTTCTAAACTACCAGAAATACCAAAGAACGTAGTGTTAGAACAAACAGAAGTGCTTATCAAAGTGAGAAATAAATAACTAACTAGTCAAGATCTTTTGCTAAAGCTGATGCAGTGTCTTTTTGTAGCTTAGTTTCAAAACCATATTCTTTGTGCTCTATTCCAATACTTATATCATCGGTTTCCTTAAATGATTTTTTATCTATATCACTTAACTGAAATCTTAAAAAATGAACTGCGGATGTTTTTTCATCTCTTGATCTCTCTAAATCTTCATCAGAAACAGCGAATATCTTTTTAGAGTTATTTATAGATAACCACACACTGTTTTCTAAGTTGCATAGCTTATTTAGCATGATTTTTCTCTCATGTACATCAGTATACATTATAAGCATTGTTGCTTTAAGATTATCTCCATCAGGAATGAGTGCCTCATAAGCATCTATTTCTTCTTGAATATCTTTTTCTTTAAATATTTTTTCTATCCTTAACATCTCTTGAACTTGATATTTGATAGTTTCATAGTCCTCAAATAATAATAAAACATTGTCGCCTATTTTTATTGATCTATTCTTTTTATGCGATAGTAAATTTTTCTTAATTTCTTCTCTAGATTTATCATATTCTTCCAATGAGAGTAAATCAGATGTTGTTAACTTTTTCATATTAGTGTCTCCTTTTCTATATGCCATATGCTTTTTTCATTAGGGAAATTGGATGGTCTGGTGTAACCTGGTTTCCCATTGCGTTCACAATATGATGAGCTGCTAGAGTACAGTCACTCGTAAAGTGTTGTGCCTCATTCTTTTGGTATTCCTTGACAATAGGTCTCGCTATTTTTATGGCAATATCATGAGTCTCTTTCTTAACACCATATGTTCCATCATGACCTGAACATCTTTCTAGAGCCTCAACATCTGTTCCAGGAATAAGTTCCAGTATTTTCTTTGTAACTTGTCCTATATTTTGAACTCTCTGATGGCAAGCAACCTGATAAAATACAGATCCAATATTATTTGTGAATTTAGTATTAAGTTTATCTTGTTCGTGAAGTAAAAGTAAATACTCAAATGGGTCATAAATCGCTTTAGATATAGATTTAATATCATTATTATCAGGAAATAATAATGGCAGTTCTTGCTTAAACATCAGTACACAAGAAGGAACAGGCGCAATAATTTTATAGCCATCATCGACATACTTTTTAAACTTTTGAATATTATGCTGCATCATCTTTTCTACAGTTTTCAAATCACCCAATTCTAGTTTAGGCATTCCACAACATTTATCATCCTTAATAAGCTCTACATGTATACTGTTATGACTTAAAACAGCAACTAAATCATCAATAACAATTGGTTCGTTATAATTATGATAACATGTCGTAAAAATAGCAACTTTATCTACAGTTTTACTATTATTAACTATTAAATTATGTTTACTTTTTGAAGTGATACTTGAAAATTTTGGCAGTTTTGCATTTCTATGGATATTAAGTACCTTTTCGAGGACAATCCTAAAAATCTTGATACTATTGAAATAATTTATTATCGGGGCAATAATTTTTCGTGAGCCTAGTTTTCCTAATAAATCAGTCGATGTTAAAATTTTGTCTCTGAATGATGTTTTTGATTTATGAAATTTTATAGCCTTTCCTCTCAACATTAAATGAGGAAAATCGATTTCCCATTCATGAGGAGGAACGTAGGGACATTTAGTCAAAAAGCATAAGTCACACAAATAGCAGTGATCTATTACATCACTAAATTGATTATATGATACACCATCAACTTCAAAGGTTTTTGATTCATCTATAAGATCAAATAATGTTGGGAAAGAATTACACAAACTGACACATCTTCTACAACCATGGCAGGCGTCTGCAACTCTTCTTAATTCTTTTTCAAACAGATCCTCGTTGAGGTAATCTGCATTTTTCCAGTCTATATCAAAGCGTGTAGGCTTCTGTAAACCACCTTCCATAACTATTCTCCGTGCTTATTGCTAGTTAGCTCCACTAGGAATACTAGTGGAGCTGGATATGATTTATTAAGCCATTGATTCTAATGCTTTTGTGAACCTATTTGCATGCGACCTTTCAGCTTTTGCAAGTGTTTCAAACCAATCTGCAATTTCATCGAAACCTTCATCTCTAGCACATTTAGCCATTCCAGGATACATATCTGTGTATTCATGGGTTTCACCGGCAATAGCAGCCTTGAGATTCATTTCGCTATTTCCAATTGGTTCGCCAGTTGCAGGATCACCGCACTCTTTTTCTAGATATTCTAAATGACCATGAGCATGGCCAGTCTCACCTTCTGCAGTTGATCTAAAAACAGTTGCTATATCGTTTTGACCTTCAACATCAGCTTTAGCAGCAAAATATAAATATCTTCGGTTTGCTTGTGACTCTCCAGCAAAAGCATCCTTAAGATTTTGTTCAGTTTTTGAACCTTTTAAACTCATTTTTTTTCTCCTTATTATGAAATAAATAATCTAAAATAGTAATAATTAGAAAATTAAAACCATTTAGAATCATTCTAAATTTAATAATATGAGTTGTCAACGCTATTATGATAAACTTAAGTACATGACAATGATTCTCATTCTTATAAAGTAACATTATGAAACTTATGCCTATGTTTTTTGAAGTGTATAAAAAATTTATCTTTATGCTTCCACCAGAAAAAGCTCATGAAGTAAGTTTATATGTTGCTGAGAAAATTTATGGATCATATCTAAAGAGATTTTTAGTATCGAAACCAAATAGTTGTAATGAAAATATTATGGGAATAGATTTTCCGAACAAATTAGGTTTAGCTGCAGGATTTGATAAAAATGGAGATTATATAAACTTTATAACTAATATTGGATTTGGTTTTATAGAATTAGGAACAGTTACACCAAAGCCTCAGTTTGGTAATCCAAAACCAAGAATATTTAGAGTTAAAGATGATCAGGCTATAATCAACCGTCTTGGGTTTAATAATAAAGGTGTAAGTTATCTTAAAAATAATTTACTTAAAATCGATAGAGATGTACCTATTGGAATTAATATAGGTAAAAATAGTACTACAAAAATAGAAAAAGCCCATGAGGATTATGAATACTGTATGGAGCAAATTTTTTTCTTGGCAGATTATATTACCTTGAACATATCATCTCCGAATACAAAGAATTTAAGGGACCTTCATTCTGAAGGTTCTTTAAATTTCTTTTTAAAACAGGTAAAGAAGAAACATGATAGCCTGACAAAAAAGCATCGCAAACATGTGCCGCTAGTTTTGAAGGTTTCACCAGATATTCAATATGATAGCCTTGAAAGTTTTTGTAAAATAGCAATTGATTATGAGATTGATGGGATCATAGCAACTAATACAACAATTGACAAAAGCGTATTGAATGATAAATCAATAAATATAGAAGGTGGTATAAGTGGCAAACCATTATTGAATAAATCTAATAATCTCATAAAAGCTATCAAGGACCAAGTAGGAAGTAAAATAAAAATTATTGGGACTGGCGGTATAACCACAAAAGAATCAGCTATTTATAAATTAGAATGTGGAGCTGATCTAATACAAATGTACACCGGTTTAGTCTACAAGGGCACAAATTTAATTCGTGAGATAACTACTAATATAAAGTAATTTATTTAGGAGTCCACTTACCAAATGCGTCGGTAGCTGGTTGTGGTGGCGTAGATTCGTTTGCTTGACTTTGCTGATCATAGACGTACTGTATGAAGTCAAGAAGTTGTTTTAATATATCACTTTGATCTGCTTTAGGAATACCAGATGTCGAAACTATGGAACCTACAACCGCTGATAGATATTGAGCAGCTAGGATAGGGTCTTCATTTGCAGGGTCATGCTTCACAAGAACTTCCTGTAAACCCTTAATTAATTCTGGCTTTAAAACAATCTCTGTCATAACATTACTTATATAATTATTCGCTTTTGACTAAAGTATTACAAAAATAGCTATGATGCAACAACAAAAACAAACTTATACAATTAAAACTTTCGATATAGGTCCGATGCAGAACCTAATTTATGTTATCACGGATAATGATACCAAAGAGTCTGCAATTGTAGATCCAGCGTGGGATATGACAGAAATATACGAATATTTAAATAACAATAACCTTATATTAAAAAAGATATTATTAACTCATAGTCATAATGATCATGTTAACGCAGTAGATAAGGTTCTCGATAAGTTTGATACTCAAATTCATATTAATAAAAAAGAAAAGGTTTTTTGGGCAAAAGATTATGATAATTTTTCTATAAACTATGGTGGAGATATCATATATCTTGGCGGAACTCAGATTAAATCTTTGCATACACCTGGGCATACTCCAGGCTCAACTTGTTATTATATAGGAAATAATCTGATTGCAGGAGATACTCTATTTGTTTTTGGGTGCGGAAGATGTGATTTGCATGGAGGTAATCCAGAAGAAATGTATCACACATTAAAGGATATAAAAAATAACTTAGATTCAGAAACTATTATTTTACCGGGACATAATTATTCCATAAAAAAACAATCATCGTTAAAAGAGGAAATTAATGGTAATCCATTTATGCGGTTTAATAACGTAGATAGGTTTATAGAATACAGAATGACTTTACATGACAAGGTAAGGCATTCACCTTATAGTCCAATAGCCAAGTAAAAAGGTTAATTGGCAGCCGCTCTCAGCTTATTGAATATTAAAGTAGAAGCTGTTGATATCATTTCTTCATGAATATCATCTTCTCTGTCTGAATTACCCATAACATTATTTTCATCAAAGGAATAATCACGATATAAAATTATGGAATCAGATAAGTTTTTCTCATTAGGTGAATTAATTTCATATCTAACTTCATAAATCAATTCATATTCATTTACTCTGCCAGTAATATTCATTGAAAGCTGTCTTCTGTTAAGTTTTTCTGAAAGTATTACAATTCGATATAGATCTTTATTGTTAGAGCTAGTTACAATGATACCAGAATTTATAAGAGTAGAATTTATTGAGTTTACTAGCTCACTATAAGTATCTGAATAAACGGATATTTTTGCTAAAGAAGGAGGTAAATTTAAACTGCCTCGCATTGAGTAACCGCATGATGTAATTAAACTCATCATAATCATAACTATGAAAAAAGAGTATAGATTTTTCATTTTAAATAACATAATTAACTAATTTTCCTTTAACATGTATAACCTTTTTAATTTCACTATCCATAAGATATGTTTTTAGCTTTTCATCTTGTAGTACTAGTTTAGTAATTTCATCTTTGTCTAGATCAACATTGACAACAAGCTTACCTCTGAGTTTACCATTGATCTGAATTATAATCTCTTTTTTTGATTCTTCCAACGCGCTATCGTTCACCTCAGGCCAAGATTCTTGCATTAGAATTGAGGTTTCTCCAACCTCAGTCCATATTTTCTGAGTAATATGTGGTGCGAAGGGTGACAACATTTTTAGAATTGTTTTAATACCATTTAATGAGAGATCATTCGTAGAATTATGGTGTTGGTGATATTTTGTTAGACTATTTAACAACTCCATAATAGCCGCAATTGCAGTGTTAAAACTGTTCCTTTCAAAGACATCATGGGTAACCTTTTTTACAGTTTTGTTTATCTTCATATTCATGTCGCTTTCACTTATTTCTTGATTTGATGATTCATTATTTCTTTTTTTGTTTAAAATATTATAACTTAATGCCCACAAGCGTTTTAAAAATTTATAAGATCCTTCTATTGCAGTATCTGACCACTCCAAGCTCTGTTCTGGCGGCGCAGAAAACATAATAAATAGTCTAATAGTATCTGCCCCATACTTTTTGATAATATCATCTGGATCAATTGTATTTCCTTTTGATTTCGACATTTTAACTCCGCCTTGTAACACCATGCCTTGAGATAGAAGAGATGAAAATGGTTCGGAATCATCAACAATACCAACATCCCTCATAAGTTTATGAAAAAACCTAGCATAAAGGAGATGAAGAATCGCATGTTCAATTCCCCCGATATATTGATCTACAGGCAGCCATGATTTTTTTGATTCTTCCATTACGCCATCAGTATAATCTGAAGACAAGAATCTAAGATAATACCAAGATGACTCAAAAAAAGTATCAAATGTATCAGTCTCTCTAATTGCATCTTTACCCGTATAAGGACATTTAATATATTTCCATGTCGGATGGTTATCTAGAGGGTTTCCCTCTTTTGTAAAATCAATATCTTCAGGAAGAGTAACAGGCAAGTCTTTTTCAGGAACTGGATATACAGTTCCATCTTTATGATAAAATATCGGTATCGGGCATCCCCAATAACGTTGTCTAGAGATACCCCAATCTCTCAATCTATAATTTACTTTTGATTCTCCAGCATTTTTTTTCAATAAGTCATCTAATATTTTATTTTTAGCTGATTCTGAATCAAGACCATTATACTTTTCAGAATTAATTAAAATCCCAGAACCTGTATAAGCAGTATTTTCTTTTTTATTATTACCTTTAATAACAGGCTTTATTGGTAAATTGTATTTACTAGCAAATTCATAGTCTCTATCATCATGAGCAGGGACTGACATGACACAACCTGTGCCATAATCTGCTAAAACATAATTCGCAACCCATATCGGTATGTCTTGACCACTAATTGGATTGACTGCGAGTAATCCTGTATCAAAACCTTCTTTTTCTATGTTGCTGACAGTTTCTTCCGATACTTTTAATGTTTTATATTTATTAATGAAAATATTAATTTCTTTATTTTTAATTCGATCCATAAGGAAATGATCAGGTGATACTGCAATGAAACTCACACCATATATCGTATCAGATCTTGTTGTATATACTTCTAAATACTCATTAGTTTTTTTTATCTTAAATTTTATAAGAGTACCTTTTGACATCCCAATCCAATTCTTTTGCATCATTCTTACTCTTGATGGCCAGCTCTTTAAACTTTCTATGCTTTCTAATAATTCATTAGAATAATCTGTGATCTTCAAAAACCATTGAGGTATTTTTTTTCTTTCAACTTCGGCGCCAGATCTCCAGCCTTTTCCATCGATTACTTGTTCATTAGCTAAAACTGTATTATCAACAGGGTCCCAATTAACTTCAGATTCTTTTCTATATACAAGATCTTTTTCTAATAACTTGAGGAAAAACCATTGTTCCCACTTGTAGTAACTAGGTTTAGAGGTTGATATTTCGTTACTCCAATCATATGCATAACCAAGTCTATTTAACTGCTCTCTCATATGATCAATATTCTTTTTTGTCCATTCAGATGGATGAATTTTATTTGCTATTGCAGCATTCTCAGCTGGTAAACCAAAAGAGTCCCACCCCATAGGCTGAAATATGTTCTTACCTAGCATTTTCTGACCTCTAGATATCACATCTCCTATAGTATAATTTCGGACATGCCCAATGTGGAGTTTGCCACTTGGATAAGGAAACATGCTTAAGCAATAAAATTTATTTTTTGAATTATCAAGATCTGTTTTAAAACAATCTGATTTTTTCCACAAATCTTGAATGTTTTCTTCGATCTCTTTAGGTTTATAGTCTTTATCCATATATTTTATATTTTTTCCAATAAGACAACATAATTGAGAATATTAACATCAATATAGGGTAATCTCCAAAATACATGTATGGAGTTAATCCCTTAGATGGAAATACCTCGGCATTGATATAGCCTGAATGATTTAATTCAATCTTATCTACAATAGCCCCTCTTTTATCTAGAATAGCTGATATGCCGGTATTTGCAGCTCTTATTATTGGCAAGCTTGACTCCAAAGCGCGGACTTTGGCTATTTGAAGATGTTGATGAGGGGCAAAAGTATTTCCAAACCAAGCGTCATTACTAATAGTTATAATCAAGCCATATTTATCCTCTTTAGGTTTGATTAGTGATGAGTATGCTATTTCATAACATATCAGAGGGTAAATAATAGTATCTCTATAATATATAGGGTTCTGATTAGATTTCCCATGTTCTATGGTTGACATTGGTATATTCAAAATATCAGCTACGTAACTAAAAATATTTTCTAAAGGCGTATACTCTCCAAAAGGAACAAGGTGTCGCTTATTATAAAAAAATTCTTTTTTATTTTCTAACATCAACATACTGTTATACACCTTATCTTTAGACTGATCGTAATTAAATATTCCAGTTATAAAATCAAAGTCGAATTTATCTACAAGATCATTATAAAAGTTTTTATCAAATTGATATATTTTTGGAATTGCGGTTTCAGGCATTATGACAAAGTCATTAATTTCATTTCCTAGGATATCGATATACTTTTTTTTAATATTCTCAAGCTGTGATTCATTATACTTTAAACCTAAATGTATATTTGGCTGAATTACACTTACCTTTATAGGTTGATGAAAGTCAGTTGATTGTATTGGAACTATATTTATTATTAAAAATAGGAAGGATATGAATAATGCATATATTTTGAATACTCTGAATTTTATTTGAGAAGATATCGTTGATACCATAACAGTTGATACTATTACTACCATGAAGCTAACTGAATACACTCCCATAAATGGATATAAACTATCGAAAATAGTCCCAACTTGACTTGTGCCTACTAAAAGCCAAGGGAAGCCCCCAAATAGACTCGACCGAATGATTTCCATTAAAACCCACATGGAAGAAGCAATTAGAGGGAAATGTATACTTGAAAGGTTACTTTTTTTATTAATGAAAAAGCCTATAGGAATAAAAAAAATACTCATATATACAATGAAGACAATAGTCATCATAATTGAGAATAGAAAGTGCTCTCCTCCATAATAATAAATACTATTAAATATCCACGATACTCCAGATGTGAAGATTGCTAAACCATATATGTATGATTCTAAGATACTTGATTTTCTAGAGCTGTCAGATATTAAATAAAAATATATAAATAGAGAGATAAAGATCCCAATTTTAAAATCAAATGGCGAAAACGATGCTGTATAGATAAAACCTGAAGTTATAAGAAGTAAATATCTAACAAATGTGTTTTTCATTATTAACACAACAGATTTAAGTATTTTTACTTAATTTTATTCTTTTAATTTTTCTAGAGTCAGCAGAAAGAACTTTAAAAGATAAATCTGATATGACTATTGTTTCTCCATTGAGAGGAACTTTTTCAAACTTATTAATTAAGAATCCACCGATAGTCTCAATATCATTATCACTAAAGTTTGTTAGAAAGTATGAGTTAAACTCATCCAAGGTTGTCAAAGCATCGACTATATAATCATCATGGCTTTGAGCTATAATTCTAGATTCTGATTTTTTATCATGCTCATCATCAATTTCTCCAACGATTTCCTCTATAACATCCTCAATAGAAACAAGACCAGATACTCCGCCATGCTCATCAATTACAATCGCTATATGATTTCGACTTGATTTAAATTCATTCAAAAGAATATTAAGTCTTTTACTTTCAGGTATAAAAACTGCAGGCCTTAACAATTCATGGAGATCATCATTATCGTCTTTTATGGATCTTTTTAAAAGATCTTTAGCTAGCAAAACTCCAATGATTTCATCACGGCTGTCATCTATCACAGGAAAACGTGAGTGGCCTGAAGAGGCTACTTTTTTTATTATCTCATCTATCTGATCTGTTATATCAATAACTGTCATATGAGGTCTTGGTATCATTATATCTCTCACCTGGACTTCAGATACTCGAAAAACTCCTTCTATCATTCTAAGTGACTCATTATCCATATGACCATCTAATACTGCATGTTTTAATATGCCTAATAGCTCGGCTTTATCTTTCGGGTGATTTTTAAATATAGCGATAATATTATCTAATAGTTTTTTAATATTAGTTTGCATAGTATGGATCTTGGTATCCTAAAAATTGCATTAGTTCTCTTTCTCTTTTTTCCATCGTTAACTTATCATTTTTCTCTTCATGAGTATAACCTTGTATATGTAACATCGAGTGGATTATCATATGTGCCCATCTACTATCAATATCTTTATTATATAAATCTGATTCTTTTTTGACAATATCAGGGCATATAATTATATCACCCAAAACATATTCACCGCTATCTAGAACTGAATTGTTTGGGAAAGATAGAACATTGCATGGGTTGTTTTTATTGAAGAACTGTTTATTTATTTTCATTATTTCATCTGAACTAGCCAACTTAATTATAACAACAGCCTTTTTTCTTTTATTAAAAGATAGATTTGCCCACTTCTTTATTTTATAAGGCGAAGGTATATATGTTTTTATCTTATCTTTTATTATTCTGATAGTAAGCGGATTATTTTTTTCTTTTCTCATATTCTTTTATAATATCTTTCACTATTCTATGTCTCATTACATCACTTGCTTTAAATTCTGTAATATGGGCACCATTAACCTTGGGCATAAATTCCAAACAGTCTTTTAGACCTGACTTAGAGCCTCTTGGTAAATCGATTTGACTGGTATCACCAGTAACAACAGTTTTAGACCCATAACCAATCCTAGTTAGAAACATTTCCATTTGCGCTATAGTGGTATTTTGACCTTCATCCAGAATTATAAAGGCATCATTCAAAGTTCTTCCTCTCATATAGGCTAAAGGCGCTATTTCTATTACCTTTTTTTCTATCAACTTATTTACTTTTTCAAAACCTAAAATTTCATAGAGAGCATCATAAATAGGTTGTAAGTAAGGATTAACTTTTTCTGACAGATCTCCGGGGAGAAATCCCAGTTTTTCACCAGCTTCAATTGCAGGCCTAGCAAGGAAAATTTTCTTGCATAAATCTTTTTCTAAAAAATATACAGCGCATGCTACAGCTAAATATGTTTTACCTGTTCCAGCCGACCCTATCCCAAATGTTAAATCATTGTTAAGAATAGCGCGAAGATACTCTTGTTGAGATTTTGACTTTGGGCGTATTGTAAGCTTTCTGCATTTTATAGTTACTTCATCATCAGGTATCTCATGTTCGGTATTAGACATGCTATCACTATTTTTATTCATATACATATGGAGTTGCTTTGATGTCAGTTCTTCTTCTCTAGAAATATCATATAGCTTTTCAATAAGGTCAGATGTCTGAGGTACCATATCCTCACGTCCTTTAATAATAAACTTATTACCTCTATTTGATATTTGAACATTCATGTAAGATTCAATTTGCCTGAGGTTCTCATCTAGTAAACCACAAAGATTAGCTAATCTCTCATTATCTTGTGGTTGCAATATTAGATTTTGATGAGTAATTTTTTCAGTCAAAGTATTTTATGCTCATAAGTTTTGTTTAAATTTAGCATCATATCATTTAAAGTACCATGAAGAGTATTACCTCGAACCTCATCAATATGTACATCTACTAGATGACCTATAAGGTTTTCAGTCCCTTTAAAATTTACCACTTTATTGTTATCTGTTCGCCCAAAAACCTCTGTTTTTCGTTTAATAGAAAGGCCTTCTACTAAAACCTTTTCTGTTGTTCCTAACATTTTTTCTGAATATTTTTTTGATTGATGATTTATCAGCTCTTTTAGCTGATTCAACCTATCTACTTTAACATCATTGCTGATGCTATCCGCCTCAATTGATGCTGGTGTACCAGGTCTCGGACTATATATAAAGCTATATGCATCACTAAAATTTAATTCAGCTATAAATTCCATAGTGTCAATAAAATCTGAATCTGTCTCACCAGGATAACCAACTATGAAGTCTGACGTGAGATTAATATTTGGTCTAATCTTTCTAACATTACGAATAATATTTTTATATTCCAGTATAGTATGTTTTCTTTTCATTTTAGAAAGTATTCTATCAGAGCCTGACTGAACTGGTAAATGTAAATTATTAGCTAATTTAGGATTATGATATTCTTGTATTAAATCTTCGGAAAAATCAATAGGATGAGATGTAGTATATCTAATTCTCTCTATACCATCTATGAAAGAAACATGCTTTATTAAATCTGAGAAAGAAATGTATTCTTCATTATAGTTTTTAGACTTATATGCATTAACATTTTGTCCAAGGAATGTGATTTCTTTTACTCCTTTATTTGAAAGCTCTCTAACATCATAGAGTATGCTATCTAAACTTCTATTTACTTCTTCGCCTCTAGTGTAAGGAACAACACAAAATGTACAGTACTTACTGCACCCTTCCATAATAGATATATATGATGAAATGTTATTATTAGTAACAGATGGCAGGTAATCAAATTTTTCTATCTCTGGAAAAGTTACATCTATTTCTACTTTTGTTTTATTAGTATGAAGATCTTTGATCATCTTAGGTATTCTATGGATAGTCTGCGGCCCAAAGATAATATCTATTTCCGGCGCTCTAGATCTTAGTTGTCTACCTTCCTGAGAAGCAACACATCCTCCTACAGCAATTAAAAGGCTAGGGTTTTTTTTCTTGATTTTCTTCCATCTTCCTAGTTGATGGTAAACTTTATCTTGAGCTTTCTCTCTGATAGAACATGTATTTAATATTAATAAGTCAGCGTTTTCAAAATCTTTAGTTTCGATCATTCTTAAATTATGCTTGAGGATATCTCCAAGCTTATCAGAATCATATTCATTCATCTGACAGCCATGAGTTTTTATAAAGAATTTTTTATTTTCCAGCATTTAATCTAGAATGGAACATCATCATCTTGATTTGACGGAGCACTTTGGTTAAAGTCATCAGATTTTGGAGATTGACTGTCAAATTGTGAATCACCCGTGGAATCAGATTTTGACCCAACAAATGTAAAATTATCAGATATAATATCTGTAGAATATTTCTCTATTCCGTCTTTATCTTGCCATTTTCTGGTCTGAAGCCTCCCCTCTACGTATAACTGCTGACCCTTCTTTACATATTGACCAATTGTTTCTGCTGGTTTATTGAAGAATACGACTCTATGCCATTCAGTTTTATCCTCATAAGCGCCAGATTCTTGATTTTTAAATTTCCTGCTAGTAGCAATAGATAAATTCACCACTGCATTACCGCTAGGCATAAATTTAACTTCAGGGTCAACCCCTACTCTTCCTAATAATATAACTTTATTTACTGACATGAATACTCATACTAAAAATCACTAATAAGATATTAACTATAACCCAAATATTTATCTACGGATAGGGGTATTTAACTGAAAGTATACATTTCATATAATTTATTATTAAAATATGAAAGAGAAATACTTATAAATTTAGTCATTATCCAGCTAGTAATAAATAATATCCAATGGCAAATAAGGGTAATTGTGGTAAAAAATTTAACATCAGTGATCTATCTTTAATATAGACACTAATAAAAACCCAACTAATAGCACCTAATGATTGAAAATATATATTATATGGATAAATGTTCAGATTAGTACAAAGCACACCTATTAGAACAGATATGCTGCTCAACCATTTTAAAATTGTGATATTCATAATTCCTCGAGGTAAATGATTTAATTCTAAGTATTTGATGATATCATTTCTCTAACATGAAAAAGAATATTTTTATCAAAGGCGCAAGAACACATAATTTAAAAAATATTAACCTAGAGCTCCCAAGAAATAAACTTATAACTATTACTGGTTTATCGGGCTCTGGTAAGTCATCTCTTGCCTTTGATACAATTTTTGCAGAAGGACAAAGAAGATATATGGAATCCTTATCATCATATGCTAGACAATTTTTAGCTATGATGGACAAACCAGATGTTGATACTATTGAGGGTTTATCTCCAGCTATATCAATAGAACAAAAATCATCATCTCATAACCCTAGATCTACAGTTGGAACAGTAACTGAGATTTATGATTATCTTAGATTGTTATATGCAAGAGTTGGCACACCAAGATGTCCAGATCATTCAGTTGATCTAGAAGCAATGTCGATATCGGATATGACATATAAAGTTTTGAATGACCTCTCTGAAGAAAATATTATGATATTGTCTCCAGTTGTAAAAAATCAAAAGGGAGAACATACTAAACTAATAGAATCATTTTCGAATCAGGGTTATCGAAGAATTAGGGTGAATGGAGAAATTGTAGAAATATCCGATATTTCAAAACATTTATTAGATCATTTAATTAATCCAAAAAAAAAGAATGATATTGAATTAGTGGTAGATAGGCTAAAGGTTAATCAAGAAAACAAACTTAGAATTTCTGAATCGATTGAGACTGCTTCGAATATATCTAATGGGATAATATATATACTAGATATGGATTCTAATAGAATACAGAATATTTTTTCAACTAAATATTCATGTCCTCACTGTGGTTATACAGTGACAGAAGTTGAGCCAAAACTATTCTCATTTAATAGCCCTGCTGGCGCTTGCGAATCTTGTGATGGTTTAGGTGTAAAAGAATCTTTTGATCCAAGTAAGATAATAGTAAATCAAGAGTTGAGTTTGCTTAAGGGGGCTATCTATGGCTGGGATGATAAAAGCGTATATTATAATTTATTACTTCAGTGTTTATCAGAACATTACAATGTTGATCTCACAGTCGCATATAGAAAACTACCCAAGTCATTCAAAAAAATCCTTTTTTATGGAAGTGATAAAGATATTATTAAAATGAAATATGCTAGATATGGCAAAAGAGATCCAAGTGATTATGTTATTAAAGAGGAAAAGTGGGATGGTGTACTAAATAAATTTTCAAAACAATACGAAAGAGGATCGTATTCAGCTAAAGAAAGATTATCGAAATATTTAAGTATACATAAATGTGATGAATGCTCAGGCACACGGCTGAATAAGAAAAGTAGAAATGTTTTCATTTCTAAAAAATCAATAAGTAGCATAACATCATTGACAATAGAGGAATGTTATAATTTCTTTAAAAAATTGAAACTTACAGGTATGAAAAAAGAAATTTCTCAAAGGATTATTTTAGAAATTACCAGCAGATTGAGTTTTTTAAATAATGTTGGCTTAACATATCTAACTCTTGATAGAAGCGCAGAAACATTATCAGGTGGAGAGGCTCAAAGAATTAGGCTTGCTAGTCAAATTGGTTCAGGCTTAGTTGGTGTTATGTATATACTAGATGAACCATCAATCGGTCTCCATCAAAGAGATAATGACAAGCTACTAAAAACTCTCAGAGATCTTAAAGCTTTAGGTAATACGGTAATTGTCGTTGAGCATGATGAAGATACTATGCTCGCATCAGATCATATTGTTGATGTTGGGCCTGGGGCAGGCAACTCAGGAGGTAATATTGTATATACGGGTGCACCAGAGGGTATAAAAAAGTTGAAAACATCACTCACAGGTCAATACCTATCCGGTGAAAAACAGATTCAAGTACCTAAAAAAAGAGTCGTGTATAATAATAAAAAAGTTCTTAAAATACATAAAGCTCATTTGAATAATTTACAAAATCTAGATGTTAATATCCCTGTTGGGCTATTAACATGCGTAACTGGTGTATCTGGCTCCGGAAAATCTAGTTTAATTAATAACGTTTTATTTGAGTATATTTATAATAATTTTTTAGATAAGGACAACTCTCAAGTAGCTTGTGAAAAAGTCGATGGTCTTGATAACATAGATAAAATAATTGAAATTGATCAGAGTCCTATTGGTCGAACACCTAGATCAAATCCAGCAACTTATACAGGAATTTTTACTCATATAAGAGATTTATTCTCACAAACGCCAGAAGCTAAATCAAGGGGATATAAAACTGGTAGATTTAGTTTTAATGTTAAAGGAGGCAGATGTGAATCTTGTGAAGGAGATGGAGTTATAAAGGTTGAAATGCATTTTTTATCTGATGTATATGTAAAGTGTGATAAGTGTGATGGCCAGAGGTATAACCCACAGACCTTAGAGATTTTATTTAAAACAAAAAGTATTAATGATATTTTAAATTTTACAGTAGCCAAGGCTCTAGAGTTCTTTGAAAATATTCCTATTATTAGCAAGAAGTTGGAGATATTAAATGAGGTTGGACTATCCTATATAAAACTAGGCCAAAATGCCACAACATTATCTGGAGGTGAAGCTCAAAGAATTAAATTAGCAAAAGAATTAATTAGAAGAGATACGGGTAAAACATTATATGTTCTAGATGAACCAACAACTGGTCTACATTTTCATGATGTCGCTAAACTTCTTCAGGTGTTAAACAAGTTAAAAGAAAGAGGTAACACATTAATCATAATTGAGCATAACCTTGAAGTAATTAAAACTGCAGACTGGGTAATCGACTTAGGTCCAGAAGGTGGAACTGGTGGTGGATACGTTATATCAGAAGGTACGCCTGAGCAAGTTTCTAAAAATAAAAAATCATATACGGGTAAGTTCTTGAAAAATAAACTTAACTAGTTTTCTAATCAGTAAGCTCTATGTATGCCTGAGGTGACGCGTCCCCCAGGTTATATCCAGCTTTAAGAATTCTAAGATATCCGCCAGGTCTATTTTTAAACCTTGGACCTAAAACTTCAAATAGTTTTTTTACAACTTTCTTGCTCCTGATCTTTGAGTATGCAAGTCTTCTACGAACAAGGGTGTCCTCTTTAGCTAGAGTTATCAATGGTTCTGCAACCCTTCTAAGCTCTTTAGCTTTAGGAAGTGATGTAGTAATTTTTTCATATTCAAACAATGATGATGCTAAGTTTTTCATCAAAGCTTTTCTATGAGATGAATTTCTATTTAATTGTCTTCCACTTTTTCTATGTCTCATGTTCTCTTTTCCATTGTTTTGGGCGGCCAATCCTCTAATTTAATTCCTAGAGATAGGCTGTGTGTAGCCAATACATCTTTTATTTCAGTAAGAGATTTTTTACCTAAATTTGGTGTTTTGAGTAACTCATTCTCACTCCTTTGTACTAAATCTCCAATATAATAAATATTTTCAGCTTTTAAACAATTAGCTGATCTAACAGTGAGCTCTAGATCATCCACAGGTCTCAATAAAACTGGGTCAATTTGAGGTCCTTCATTATCTTCCACCATTTCCTCTTTAACTTCTAAATAAGTAAAGACCTGTAGTTGGTCTCTAAGAATTTGTCCTGCCTTTCTAATAGCATCTTCAGGCTCGATAGTTGCATTTGTTTTTAAATCAATTATCAACTTATCTAAGTCAGTTCTTTGTTTTACCCTTGCAGTATCAACATTATATGTAACTTGTATTACAGGGCTGAAGGATGCATCTAGTTGCATTTTTCCTATACCTAGATCTTCTTGTTCATTAAACTTCCTTTTTTGAGCTTGTTGGTAACCTCTTCCAGTAGATACTGTCATGTTTATAACAAGTTCAGTTTTTTCATTTGTAATATTAGCAAGACAGAAATCTGGGTTTTTTATCTCTAGATCAGGATTGGATGAGATGTCAGATGCAAGAACTGGTCCTGAGCCCTTTTTTCTAAGTGTAACATCTATAGTTTCTTTATCATGTAACACTAGCGCTAGTTTCTTTATATTAAGTAATATTTCAAGTACATCTTCTTGAACACCTTCTATGGTGCTATATTCATGCAAAATATTATCAATAGTAACTTCTGTAACAGCACTACCGGGAAGAGATGATAGTAAAACTCTTCTTAGAGCATTACCTAGAGTGTGACCAAACCCTCTTTCAAGCGGCTCTATTGTTATTTTTGCATGAGAAGTATTTAACATCTCTATATCTACAAGTTTTGGTTTTAGAAAGTTGTTTTTAGTCATGTATCACCTATTTTGAGTATAATTCTACGATTAACGATTCATTTATTTCAGAAGGCAATTCCTTTCTTTCTGGATTTCTCATAAATGTTCCCTTAAGATTCTTTGTATCTACTTCAACCCAATCACTAAACCCTCGAGTTTCAGCTAAACTTATTGCTAGCTTGATTCTTAGTTGATCTTTTTTGTTATCTCTAACGGAGATTTTATCATTTGGATTCACTTGATATGATGCAATGTTCACAATATCACCATTAACCTTAATATTTTTGTGATTAACAAGCTGTCTTGACTCAGATCTTGTTGAACCAAACCCTAGCCTATAAACAACATTGTCCAACCTTGATTCCAACATATTAAGTAGGTTCTCACCAGTAGATCCTTTTTTACTAGCAGCCTTTTTATAATAATTTCTAAATTGTTTTTCTAGCACACCATATATTCTTTTAACTTTTTGTTTTTCTCGAAGCTGCAATGAGTAGTCAGAGTTTTTTGCTCTTCTAGCATCACCAGTTTGACCTGGTTTTTTTTCTAAATTACATTTTGTTTCTAATGATCTTGAACCAGACTTTAAATATAAGTCAGTACCTTCCCTTCGCATTAATTTACATTTTGATCCTATGAACTTAGCCATAAACTATACTCTCCTCTTTTTAGGTGGTCTACATCCATTATGAGGAAGCGGTGTTATATCAGTTATATTTGTAATCTTATATCCTGAGCTATTTAGAGCTCTAACTGCAGAGTCTCTACCTGGGCCTGGGCCTTTCACAAGAACCTCCAAACTTTTAACTCCAAACTCTGCTGCCTTTATTCCGGCTTTTTCTGCTGCTATTTGAGCAGCAAAAGGAGTGCTTTTTCTTGACCCTCTAAACCCTGAGCCACCAGATGTAGCCCAAGATAACGTGTTGCCTTGTTTATCTGTGATTGTCACAATAGTGTTATTGAATGACGCATATATATGAGCTACGCCTTCATTAACTACTCTTTTTTCTTTTTTCTTTTTTGGTTTAGTTGTTGTTACCATATTACTTTGCCTTTAATAATTTTCTTGGTCCTTTTCTAGTCCTACTATTATTTTTTGTTTTTTGCCCTCTCAATGGCAGACCCTTACGATGTCTGATACCTCTATATGAACCAATATCCATCAACCTTTTAATATTGATTGAGTTCTCTCTTCTAAGGTCACCTTCTAATTGATATTTTTCTACAAAGTTTCTCAGAACTTCAAGATCTTTTTCATCTAAATCTTTAACTTTTTTAGTTCTATCTACACCCGAATCTGAGCAAATTTTATTTGCCCTGGTAGGACCAATACCATAGATTGCGGTCAATGCAATCCATATGTGTTTGCCATTTGGTAAATTTATTCCTGCAATTCTAGCCATTTATTCTCTCTCGAACGATGATTTTATATTTCATTTACTATTAATACAACCTATTTAACCTTGTCTTTGCTTATGTCTAGGATCTTTACATATGATCCTAACAACTCTATTTCTTCTTATTACACGACAATTTCTACATAATTTCTTCACTGATGCTCTTACTTTCATAATATTACCTCATTCCCCCGCCTATACCCTTTAAATTAGCCTTTTTCATCATACCTTCATACTGATGAGAAAGTAGATGAGACTGTATTTGTGCCATTAAATCCATTACTACAATTACGACGATCAATAATGATGTTCCACCAAAATAGAACGGTACATTAAAGTAAAGGATCAAGAACTCCGGTAGCAAACAAACTGTAGTTATGTAAATAGCTCCGATTGTTGTCAATTTTGTAGTTATATCATCAATATACTGAGCCGTTTGATCTCCAGGTCTTATACCAGGGATAAATGCTCCAGTCTTTTTAAGATTATCTGCTGTCTCTCTAGCATTAAAAACTAAAGCAGTATAAAAATAACAGAAAAATATTATAGCAAATGAATAAAGCAAGATATATAAAGGCTGACCTGGTGATAGTGATAATGCAATATTCTGTACTAAACCGGGTTCGCCGCCAGTCCCGCTCCAACTAGCAATAGTTGCTGGGAAAAGAATTATAGCAGAGGCAAATATTGGTGGTATAACGCCAGCCATGTTTATTTTTAATGGCAAGTGTGAGCTCTGTGCTGCATACATTTTTCTTCCTTGCATCTTTCTAGCATAGTTAATCGGAATTTTCCTTTGTCCTCTTTCAATAAAAATCACAAAAGCTGTTATCAAGATAACTAACAAGAATATAAGAATTACAGTAAATCCTTGTAGTTCTCCATTTCTTGCTAAATCAATTGTGTTGCCAATAGCAGATGGTAGCCCTGCCACAATTCCTGCGAAAATTATAATTGAAATTCCATTTCCGATTCCTCTTTCAGTAATTTGTTCACCAAGCCAGACTAAAAACATAGTACCTGTAACAAGCGTTATTACACCTATTGCCAAGAATGTAAAACCTGGATCTAACACTAATGTTGTTGATGATGAATTTTGGTTTTGGAGAGCATTAGCTACACCAAGCGATTGCATGAATGCTAAGATTACAGTGAAATACCGTGTGTATTTAGTAATTTTTTTTCTTCCACGCTCACCCTCTTTTCTCAATTGAATAAGAGGCGAATAAACATGTGTCATCATTTGTATAATAATAGATGCAGAAATATAAGGCATAACACCTAGTGCAAAAATAGACATCCTCTCTAGAGAACCACCCGAAAACATATTGAACATATCAAGGATACTTCCTCTTTGTTGCTCAAATAAGAATTTCATCACAGAGGGATCTATACCAGGCAAAGTAATAAAACTACCTAATCTAAAAATTATCAAAGCGAATACAACAAAAAACATTCGTTGCCTCAATTCGGTGGATTTTGTTAGACCACCTAAACCGCCTGATATATTATTACCTGCTCTTGACATAATTCTCTATTTCTTTAAATACTCTGTAACTGATTTAGTACAAGTTATATCTTTTAAGACTTTTTTACTCTTGATGGTACAAGGACCAATTACTTTCACTTTTTTAATTTTTGATTTAATTAATTTGTATTTCTTTAATAATTCTATAGTGATTTCATCTTCTGTGACTTTTTCAAGACGATCATATTTTATTTCTGTTGAAAAATTATTTACCCTAGAGCT
>JBJKYE010000004.1:0-9590 GCA_045561195.1 Gammaproteobacteria bacterium
TCTTAACAACTGCAGAATTTGTATCCCAATCAACTTGCACTGACTCAATATCCGTTAGTTCAGATACAAAACCCTGATTTCTTAGATATCCGATCACAAGTGACTCTGGATAGTGTCCTAGTGTCATCAGCGTAACAACTTCTTTTTTATTCACATAAATAGTTAATGGGAGTTCCCCAGTTATATGAAAGCTCTTGACCTGATTATATTCATCATAGACATCAACGATCTTTGACTCAGGTCTTTGAGATTTTGTTATCTCAGGTCTTTTAGTTTTATTGCTTGCCATAATCTGTTAGATTATATTACAAAACGAAAGGTTACACGATGAGATTTTTTTTAATTCCTATACTTCTGCTTAGTGTCTCTTCCTCATTCGCGGATATTATGAGGGTGACAATATTAGGATCAGGCACCCCGAGACCCGATATTAATAGATTTAGTCAATCAATATTAGTAGAAGCTGGTGATGAAAAACTTTTGTTTGATACTGGTCGAGGCTCAGCAATTAGACTATCTCAGGCAAATATTAATATTGGAGACATCAATGAAATTTTTCTCACACATTTGCATTCTGATCATACGCTGGGGATGCCTGATGTAATAATGACAGGCTGGATTTATCAAAGAAAAAAAATTTTGAATATTTATGGACCCAAAGGAACAAGAGATTTTATTAAAGATATAAAATCAGCATTTAAAGAGGACATTAAGATAAGAGTGGTGCCTCCAGAAAATCATTCCGAAGAGGGTCTGAAAACTAAAACATATGAAATCCAACAAGGCCTGATATTTGAAAAAAACCAACTTAAGGTCATAGCTTTTGATGTAGATCATGGAGGGGGAGTTAAGCATGCTTATGGTTATAAAATTACCTATAAAGGTAGAAGTGTTGTAATTTCAGGTGATACTAACTATTCAGCAAACTTAGTATCCCATGCTAAAAATAGCGATCTTCTTATACATGAAATTGCTGACGCTCCACTAAGTGTAATAAATAAATATCCTAAGGTTAAAGGCCTGATGAATTATCATACGACTCCAGAAGAGATGGCAAGAGTTATCAATGAGGCTAAACCAAGATATACAGTTTTAACTCATATGTTGCTATTAGGAGGAATAAGTGAAACTGATGTTATAGATAAAGTAAAAAAGCTAACCAATAATAAAGCTAAAGTTGAACTAGCATATGATTTGATGGCTATTGATGTTAAAGATGATATAAGGACATACTCAATAAATTATGACAAATAAAACAAAGCTCTTAGGTATCCTTAATCTAACTTCTGATAGTTTTTCAGATGGTGGAGAATTTTTAGATTTCGATAATGCTAAAAATCATGTCAACAAAATGATTTTGGATGGATGCAAGTATATTGATATTGGAGCAGAGTCAACAAAACCTGGATTTTCTGATATTACTAGTGATGTTCAGATAGCCCGAATACTGCCTTTAATAAAATATATTAAAACTCAAGATAAAGGTGTAAGTTTAAGCATTGATACTCGATCCAGCATAGTTGCAGACCATTGTCTTGAATCTGGAGCTACTATGATCAACGATGTCTCAGGTGCCAACCATGATAACAATATGCTGAAGATTATACATAAACATAATGCAGAGATCATATTAGGCCATCTACCTGATGAACATAAAATGAATAATTCAATAAATGTTTCTGATATTGTAGCCACTCTAACAGATTACTTTGATCAGTTGGTTTTAAGAGCTGAATCTTATGGTATCGATAGAAAAAAAATAATCATTGACCCTTCAATATGTTTTGGAAAGTCTGGTGACGATAATATTAAAACCATTAAAAATATTAATTACTTTGTAGAAAAATATAATAGAGTTTGCTTAGGTGTCAGTAATAAGAGGTTTTCTTCAAAATTATTTAAGAATATTAGCGATAATGAGCTTACTATTGTTGCGTCAACTATTTCTTCTTTTGCATCATATTCGGGGGTTGAATTTCTTAGGGTTCATGAAATTGAACCTAATCAAGATGCTATTGAGGTGTCATGGAAAACTTTTACGAGTTAGAAATCTTATTTAAATTGTCTTCTAATTCTTTTGTAAATTTTTTTAAATCATAAAAATCATTAATAAAAGAACTTTCTCCTTTAAGTTTGTTTTTAATCTCATCTAAATAATCAGGTTTTGTAGCAAGCTTAATAACTAAAGATTTATAATCTAATATATTTTTAGTTATTAAATCATTTAACCCAACCGCTTGAAGTATACTTGCGCTCACTCTTGATGCGAAATGATTGCCCATTAATGTAACAACTGGGACAGCGCATTGAATAGAGTCTGTTGTGGTTGTATGACCATTATAAATTCTCGTATCCAAAGTTACGTCTGATAGTTTCAATCTATCAAGATGATCTTGTCTGTTTACCCTCGGTGCAAAAATTACCCTATTACTCTCAATCCCTTGCTTTTCTGCATAAGAGTAAATATTATTTTTGGATATTTCATTATCTTCAAGTAACCATAAATAAGCATCATCCACCTTATTTAAAATATCTACCCAACAATTAAACATTAACTTATCAATTTTAAAAGATTGATTAAAACATGAGAGTATTAAAGATGCTTCAGGTAAACCATGATCTTTTTTACTTGTTAGTTTTTTATTTAAATATATTCTTTCTCCATCATTAACTTGATATGTTCTTGGCATATATAAAAACTTTTCAGTATAATATTTCTGCTGAGATAAAGGAGTTACGGTCTGATCGGTTATTATGTAATCATATATTTTTGATCCCGAAGTTCCGGGAAAACCCAAGTATGAAATAATCTTTTTAGCAGAATTATTATTAATAATATCTTGTCGATTGTTTGTTATAATTATAGTTAGGTCGATTAAAATATCTAAATTATGATCGACTATAAGTTTTGACGCTTTTTCATTATCTAGGTCATTTAAGCTTAGAAATTTATATACATTATTTTCTATATATTCTCTCGCGGCATCATCATGATTATAAGAAAAAATATATACTTCAAAATTAGAATTATTGTGATGTTTGAATAAATTTTTAATTAAATGATTTGTAGGATGATTCCTAAATTCTCCGCACAAGTAACCCAGTTTAATTTTCTTATTAAATACTTCACCATTATTTCTTTGAATATCCCTTTTAGCCCAAGAACATGCAACTTTATAATTATTTTCTTCATTATCTGTTCTTGAAATACTCAAAAAAGGATGCTCAAGACCATTGCCAATATGCTGATCAAGCATTTTGGATATTTCATCTATATCTTTCCAATTACATGTGTTTTGAAGGATTCTGATTAATAAAACTAAATACTTAGCATCTTTATAATTATTTAACGCACATGCTTTGCTAGAGTATTTTTCTGCTTCATCATAATTCCCCAAGCTATCTTGGGCAAGTGATAAATTATGCATAGCATCTACATAAGCCGGATCAATCTCAATAGCTTCCTTTGCAAGGCTTATTGCTTGATCATAATTTCTTCGTTCAATATGTATAACAGATAAGTTATTTAATACCTCTTTAGACTTATGAATGGATAAAGCTTTAGTATAATATGATTCAGCATCATCGAGATTACCTAAAATCTTAAAAATATTACCACCATTTATATATAACTTTGGATTCGTTGGGTAATCACTTAAAGCTTTTTGAATTTCTTTTAATGCCTCTTTAAAATTTCCATCTCTTAACTGTAGTTGTATGTTGTCAACATAATCATCAAGGGATTTTTTATACGACATCTTGATTTTAATTTAGAGTATTTTTATGAATTTTGACTGCACAGAATTTGAATTCAGGTATTTTTGCATCAGGATCTAAAGCTGCATTTGTTAGTAAATTTGCTGCTGATTCTACATAACAAAATGGAATAAATATCTGACCTTGTTGCAAACCATCATCTCTTCTTACATAAACATCAATTTTGCCTCTCCTTGATTCAACGCTGATTAAGTCACCTTCTTTTACGCCAATTTTTTGCATATCAAGTAAACACATATTTGATATTGGGTCTGGCTCAATTTCATTTAGCATGCTAGCTCTTCGAGTCATTGATCCGGTATGCCAATGTTCTAATTGTCTGCCTGTTATTAATATGTAATCAAATTCATTATCAGGAAGTTCGTCTGCATTAATAAATGGAGAAGGTATAAATGTTGCTAACCCATCTTGTGTTGGAAAGTTTTCAGTAAATATTATAGGTTGGCCAGGGTCATTTTCCGATGTACAAGGGTAGGTGACCGAATGATCTGATTCTAACCTTTCCCAGCTAACACCAGAGATACTTGGCATACATTGTCTCATTTCATTGAATACATCTTTTGGTCCTGAGTAGTCCCATTTCAAACCCATTCCTTGTGCAATTTTTTGTATTATCCATAAATCTTGCTTTGCTTCACCAGGAGGGTTGACAGCTTGTCTACCTAACTGAACACGTCTATCTGTGTTTGTAAAAGATCCTGTTTTTTCTGGGAAAGCAGATGCGGGTAGAATGATATCAGCAAATAGAGCAGTCTCAGTTACAAAAATATCTTGAACAACCATGTGGTCCAAAGATGCTAATGCCATTCTAGCATGATTTAAATCAGGATCAGACATAGCTGGGTTTTCTCCCATAACGTATAGGCCTGTCAGTTTTTTTGCAATAACTTCATCCATTATTTCAACTACGGTTAAACCTGGATTTTTATCTAGTTTGGTTTTCCAGAAATCTTCAAAAAACTTATTTATCTCAGGATCATCAACTCTTTGATAATCAGGAAAAACCATAGGTATTAATCCTGCATCAGATGCACCTTGGACATTATTTTGACCACGCAGAGGGTGTAAGCCAGTTCCTGGACGACCAATTTGCCCAGTCATTAAAGATAGCGATATTAAAGCTCTTGCATTATCAGTGCCATGAATATGCTGTGAGATTCCCATGCCCCAAAATATAATAGAGGCCGACGCTGAAGCATATATTTTGGCAATTTCATTAATTTTTTCTATTGATATACCACAAATCTTAGACATTTTTTCTGGCGTATAATCTTTTAAATGCTCTTTAAGCTTCTTGAAATCTTTGGTTCTATTTTTTATGAAATTTTCATCTACTAGATTTTGATCAATAATAGATTTCATTATTGCATTTAATAAAGCTACATCTGTATCAGGTTTAAACTGAAGGAAATGATTTGCATGTCTAGAAATTTCTACTTCTTTTGGATCCATGACTATTAAGGTTTTGCCTTCCTTTGCAGCATTTTTCATAAAGGTTGCGGCAACCGGATGATTAACTGTTGGATTGGAACCAATTATCACAATAACTTCAGCTTCTGTAACATCAGCTACTTGATTGGAAACCGCGCCAGAACCAATCATCTCCAATAAAGCAACTACTGATGATGCATGACATAATCTAGTACAATGATCTACGTTATTCGTATTAAATCCAGTCCTAATTAATTTTTGAAATAAATAAGCTTCCTCATTGGAACCCTTAGCGCACCCAAAGCCAGCTAGTGCATTAGGACCTAGTTTAGATTTGATATTATTAAATCCATCACATGCCAAAGCTAAAGCATTTTCCCACGTTGTCTCTTCAAAAATATCTGAGATATTATTAAAGTCAAACTTTGATACATCGATATCTTTTGATACTCCTTTTTTTCTGATCAGTGGCTTGGTTAATCTCCCATCATTATTAATGTAATCGAAACCATATCTTCCTTTAACACACAAACGACTTAAGTTTGCAGGACCATCACGCCCGTCTGTATAAAGTATTTTATTATCTTTAACATTATATGTTAATAGACAGCCAACTCCGCAATATGGGCATACACTCTCGACTTTTTTATCTGGCGTAGTCAATCCAACTTCTTTTGATGGCATTAATGCTCCAGTTGGACAAGCTTGTACGCATTCACCACAACCCACACAGGTGCTGTCTCCCATGGGGTCATTTATATCAAATACAATTTCCGATTTATTTCCTCTATGCGCATATCCAATAACATCATTTACCTGTTCTTCTCTGCAAGCTCTTAAGCATCTTGTGCATTGTATGCAAGCATCAAGATTAACGGATATTGCAGGATGGCTTACATCATGTTTGTTTTGAATTTGAGAGGGAAACCTATGAGTTTTAATTTGAAGTTTATCTGCCCACTGAGTCAACTCGCTTTCTTTATTGTAAACATCCTCAGATATATCAGATGTAAGTAATTCTAAAACTAGTTTTTGAGAATGAATTACTCTATCAGATTCTGTATTTATAATCATCCCATCAGTTATTGTTCTAATACAAGAAGGCTGAAGAACGCGTTCTCCTTCGATTTCAACCATGCAAACTCTACAATTACCATCAGGCCTCATACCCTCTTTGAAACATAGATGAGGAACCTGAATATTATTACGTTTAGTAACATCTAATATAGTATCCCCTAAGTTACCAAAATAAGTTTTACCATTGATTTTCAACGACACTAATTCTTTTTGTGCTATATCCTCTGGGTTTGCACTCATTTTTTTATCTCCTCAGGGAAATATTTTATCACAGATTTAAGAGGATTTGATGCCGCTTGACCTAATCCGCATATAGATGAATCAGACATGACTTTTGCTAGATCCTTGAGAAGATCTACATCCCATTTAGCTTGACCCATTAATTTAGTAGCTTTAGATGTACCCACTCTGCATGGTGTGCATTTCCCACAAGATTCATGTTCAAAAAAACTCATAGTCGTAGATGCAGCTTGAGCGACCGCATCTTTATCAGATAAAATAATTATAGCTGCAGAGCCAATGAAACAATCATATTCATTCAGAGTATCAAAATCTAAGGGTATAGCACTCATATGAGAAGGTAATATACCTCCTGAAGCCCCACCAGGGAAATAAGCATGAAACTTATGACCATCTATCATCCCTCCAGCAAATTCATCTATAAGTTCTTTTACCGTGATTCCAGCAGGTGCTAAATGAACTCCGGGTTTATTAATCCTTCCGCTAACAGAGAAGGAACGCAGTCCTTTTCTGCCATTACGACCATGTGAGGTGAACCAGTCAGCTCCTTTTTCTGTAATATCCCTAACCCAGTAAAGAGTCTCCATATTATGTTCTAGTGTTGGTCTTCCAAATAAACCGACTTGAGCTACAAAAGGAGGCCTTAACCTTGGCATACCTTTTTTACCTTCGATAGACTCGATCATTGCTGATTCTTCTCCACATATGTATGCACCTGCACCTCGTCTAAGTTCAATTTGTGGAATAGAGTTTTTATATTTAGAATTAATTTTTTCTAATTCATCTTCCATAATTTTTCTGACCGCGGCATACTCATCTCTAAGATAGATGTAAATTTTATCAATTCCGACAACCTCGCAGGCAATCAGCATTCCCTCAAAAAATCTATGTGGATCGCTCTCCAGATAATGTCTATCTTTAAAAGTCCCAGGCTCTCCTTCATCAATATTTACCGCTAATAATCTGGGAGCATTTTGTTCCTTAAGAATGCGCCATTTCTTGCCAGCAGGAAACCCTGCTCCACCTAACCCTCTCAAATTAGAATTTTCAAGCTCTTTAAGCACTCTCTCTTTTTCAGCATCATCATTCTTTACTTTTTCAAATAACTTATATCCGTCTCTTCTGATGTATTCTTCCATATCTACATAATTAGGAATGGACGGAAGATAATCTCTTGCATCTACAGCATGCTTTACATTTTTAAGAGTAGCATTGTCAATAGGATTAAATTTTACTACTGCTACCGGTGCATTTTGACATCGTCCAATGCATGGAACTTTTTGTATTCTTATGGTGCCTTTGAAATAATCATCCAAATTCTGCGCTAACTCGTTTGCTCCATTAATTTCACAAGTTACAGAATCACAAACTCTCACAGTTAGGGCAGGAGGTTTTTTTTGATCATTCTTTATTATGTCGAAATGGTGATAGAAGGTAGCTACTTCATAGACTTCGGTTTGTGATATTTCCATAAGATCGGCCAGTGCCGCCATGAAATCTTCATTAATGTGACCCTGGTTATCTTGGATTACATGCAAATATTCTATTAAGTGATCTCTCCTGTAGCTATTCACCTTCAATAGATTGATTAATTCATCTCTAATCTCAAAATTAACTTTTCTTCCTCTTTGACGAAGTTTCTTGTTTTTTTTGAGTTTACTTTTTATTTCCATTATATGTTATCCTAGAGACAGTTATTTACATGACTTATGTCATTATAAGTTCTTTATAACACTAATCAAGCCGTGTATTTATATGGTAAATATACTGGGAGTAAAAAATCAATGACAGATGAGAAAACATATACCATGGAGGAGATAGAGGGTTATTTAAAAAATAACTTACCAAACTGGTATTTTGAGAATGGTTGGATTAGAAGAAAATACAAAACTAGTGGATGGAAAGGTACTCTCATGGTTATAAATACTATTGGGCACTTGGCTGAGGCAGCTTGGCATCATCCGGATATTTCTGCATCGTATGCTTTTGTTATTGTTAAACTTCAAAATCATGCAGCCAAAGGAATCACAGAGAAAGATTTTTCTTTAGCAGAAAAAATTGAAAATGTCGTGCAGTGGAACCCATCTACCGAGGACAATACTCTAGAAGGTACGCCGGAAGATCCAAGGTTTAAGTATATTAAATACGATTAATCAATTTTTTTATAGCCTTGGTAATCTCAGTGCTAGGCAACCCATTAGCTATAATCCTTTCAACAATCATATTCTCATTTATTATGTATAAATTAGAACTATGCTCCACAAGGTAATTTTCTTCTTTAGAATTTAATAACTCATATTTAGTCTTAAAGTATTTATGAAGCCTATCGATATTTTCCTTATCAGATGTTAAACCCACAATACGATCATCAAAATATTTTACATAATTATTCAGATGTTCAGGTGTGTCCCTCTCTGGGTCTACACTAACAAATACCGCTTGAACCTTATTCGAATCTTGTCCTAATTCTTTTAGTGACTTAGAAATATCCAACAAAGCTGTTGGGCATATATCAGGACAATTTGTATATCCAAAAAAAAGTACAATTATTTTACCCTTATAAATATCTAGTTTTGTTTTTGTTATAGCATCACTTTGAAATTCAACATCGGATAATGCATGACTTACATCCGGCATCGAAAAAACATTGTTGTTAAAGATTGTTAAAAGAATAATTAACAGTGAACTTCTAATTTTATCCATACTTTTTTTAGGTTTAATTTTTGATTATTTGTACTCTTAAGCACCAAGTTTACAGTATACACTACAATATACCTCACTTTCTAAATATCGTTTATTTCATTAGTATTTTAGCACTTTCTAATGTTACAAAACAGTTACAAAATTACTTTGACTCAGTAAGAAAGACCGACTAATATTAATTCATTGGGAATATTTTCCCTAAGGAGCCTGGTTCTAGAATTTAAAGATTTTAGATTAGAAATTTATATTTACAGGTATAATCGTTCGATTTATCTGGGAGGTTAAGATGATCGGAAATATATTATTAAACGTGCGCTACTTGTTAGCACCTGTACTTATTATAGTAGCAGGCGCTGGCGTCC
>JBJKYE010000005.1:0-9461 GCA_045561195.1 Gammaproteobacteria bacterium
ATGTAAATATATTTCAGTTAAATGCTGATCTATTAACTATCATATTATTTATATTTATAATGTCATTCGTAAACATACCACTAGATGTATATAAAACGTTTTATATCGAGGAGAAACATGGATTTAACAAAAATACCGTCAATCAATATCTCAAAGATTCTCTTATATCATTAATATTAACTCTACTCATTGTCTCTTTGCTATTCAGTATATTCCATACTTTGTTTCTGGAATACCCTGAGTCATGGTGGCTGTATATGTGGATTGCATATATTCTATTTAATGTGATTGTTTTATTTGCTTATCCGACAATTATTGCTCCGATGTTTAATGATTTCAAAAAACTATCAGATAAGAAAATCATCGATATTATTAAAACCTTGTCAAATAAAACGAATTTTAATGTTACAGATGTATACGTAATGGATGGCTCCAAGAGATCTAAACATTCAAATGCATATTTTACCGGATTCTATAAAAGCAAAAGAATTGTATTTTTTGATACACTTCTGGAGATATTGACTCCAAAGGAAGTGCAGGCAGTTTTGGCCCATGAGATCGGGCATTATAAAAAGAATCATATAACAAAATCTATGATACTAAGTTTATTTATAAGTTTAGCTGGATTATTCCTTTTGTTTCAAGTGAGTACATATACTCCATTGTTTATTGAATTAGGGATTAATCCAGATTCAACATCTCAACTTGTTATATTCTTCAGTCTAGTTTTATCGCCTGTGCTATATTTCCTTAATCCAATATTTTCCTCAATATCTAGAAAAAATGAATTTGAAGCGGATAATTATGCTAAAGAGTATAGTGACAAAAATGACTTGATTACATCATTAAAAAAGTTATATAAAGAAAATCTTACTTTAATTAAAACAAGCCCGATATATTCTCAAGTATATAACAGTCATCCTACTGTATTTGAGAGGATAAATAATTTAGAATCATAATATGAATAATAAATCAGACTTATCTTCAAAAAAGTGTTTACCATGCGAAGGCGGAATTGATGCTCTTAATAAAAAAGATGCCAAGGAGTTTATGTCAAAGATACATAAAGATTGGGTTTTGTCTGAGGATAATAAAAGTATATTAAGAGAATTCAAATTCAAAAATCATTATGAGGTTATATCGGCCATCAACCTGATTGCTTGGATTTCTCATAAAGAAGACCATCATCCTGAAGTTACCTTTGGCTATAGTAATTTATCGATTAAGTTTTTTACATATGCAATAGATGGGTTATCTGAAAATGACTTCATATGTGCTGCGAAAATTGATAACGCAATGAAATTCTAGAGCTCTTTTCTCTCTTTAAAAGCATGTGATATTGTATCACTATCTAAATATCCTAACTCGCCATTAAGTGGAATACCAAATGCAATTCTTGAAATTTTTATATTGAACTTATTTGAAAGCTGTTGAACATAATGAGAAGTCGCTTCACCTTCGATTGTTGTACTAGTTGCAAGAATTAGTTCATTGATATTTCCTCGTTCCAACCTCGCCTCAAGTCTTTTTATACCTATTTCAGCAGGACCTCTACCATCTAATGGCGATAAGTTTCCATCTAGCACAAAATAATAACCTTTGTAATCTGTACTTGCGTCAATCGTATAAACATCTGCAGGTGATTCGGTTACGCATATCTTTGAGGCGTCCCTATTTTGAGCAATACAAAGATGACAGTCATGATCATTCTGTTGCATAAGAACATCCTCGTTATCAAGATATATCCCACATATCTTACAATTCGCAACCATTGATGTAACATTTAATAACTTCTGAGATAAATTTAGAGTTTTATCAGTATTATTTCGCATTAGTTTATATGCCATACGTTGTGCAGATTTTTTACCAACACCCGGCAGTATTGTTAGAGCGTCTATTAAATCATTAAGATGTTTAGATTGCTTCATACTAAAAAGGAAGTTTAAAACCACCAGGCATATTCATCATATTGCCCATTTTTGACTTAATTTCTTTTTCAACCTTAGTCATTGCATCGTTACAAGCATAAAGAATATGTTTCTCAGTTTCTCTTAAATCTGAGTTTTGCAACTGATCGTCAATTTTAATACTTTGAATTTGATGATTGCCTTTGACCACAACAGATACTAATTTATTTTTAGATTGACCCACGGCTTGAATTTTATCAAGTTCTTGTTGGATCTTTTTCATATTGCCATACATGTCTTTTGCTTGTTTCATTTTATCCATGAATCCCATAATATATCTCCTGAATTACTCAATTATTTTTTTTATTGATTCTTTATTAATATCAGCACCAAAAACTTTCTGTAATTTATTGATATCTGGGCTATCTTTAACTTTATCATACCTGTTATTCACTTCATTCTCATTTTTCATAGATTCAAATACGATTGGCGTCAATAAGCCAGTAGAATATTCAATGTTAATTTTAAAATTAATATTAAAATATTTTTGAATTTTTGATATTAAGTCATCTATGCATAGTTTTGGGTAGATATCTTTTTTATCTTCATTAATTTGTAAGGTTGGTGAATCTGTATCGATGCCAATCATTACTGACTGCATAGCTAAATGCATTGTTAAGCCTGAGAGATCCATATTTTGAACCGCATCCATCCATTTATCACTAATGGTTTCGGGAGCATTTTCATCAACTGATTTTAATGGATTAGATGGTTTTGATTTATTATGATCTTTGACCTCGATTTTTTTATATGAATTATGTTTTGGTGAGTCATTGTTATCTGAAAAATAAATCATCCTTAGAATTGTCATAATAAAATGATCTTTTTTTGATGGACAATCTCTAAAATCTTTTTTTGAAGAAATAGCAATTTGATAATATAGTTGTAAATCTTGAGGGCTTATTGATTTTGAATTTTCTTTACAATAAAGATAGTGAGGATCGTCATCATTCAATAATTCTGCCTGAATATTAGATAATGATAGCTTATAAAATATAGATATTATTGAGTCCATTAGACTTATAAAATTTGAATGTGACTCAATATTCTCTACTGTATTAATTAGTGACTTAGTATCATGGTTTATAATACAAGAAATAATTTTTTCAATATTTTCTGAATCAATCTCACCAAGAAATGAAGCAATTTTAGAAGATTCAATATCACCATTACAATATGCTATACACTGTTCCAGTAAGCTCAAGCTATCTCTAATACTACCATTAGCATTTTTAGATATTATTGAGAGAGATAGATTATCATATTTAATGTTCTCTTTAGTCAGAATGTCTGCTAGATGATTGCTTATAGTGTCCTGCGATGCTGATGCTAATTTAAAATGAAGACATCTTGATAATATTGTATCAGGTAGTTTTTCTGGTTCTGTGGTTGCCAACAGAAACTTTACATGGGAAGGTGGTTCTTCGATTGTTTTAAGAAGAGCGTTAAAGCTTTTTGTTGATAACATATGAACCTCATCAATGAGGTAAACTTTAAACCGTGAAGTGGTTGGCAAATACTGAACATTTTCCATCAAAGATCTTGTATCTTCTACTTTTGTCCTGGATGCAGCATCTATTTCAATTAAATCCAAATGGTTGCCCTGATCAATTTCAATGCATGCAGAACATTTACCACATGGTTGAGAGGTAACCGATGTCTGACATAATAATGATTTGGCAAATAATCTAGCGATAGTAGTTTTACCCATTCCTCTTGTGCCAGAAAACAAATAAGCATTATGTAGTTTTTGCAGCTCTATAGAGTTTGAAAGCGTCTTAATAACAAGTTCTTGACCCCTAACTTCGCTGAAGAATTTAGGTCTATATTTTAATGCGAGTACATCAATATCCATAAATTATTGTAGCTTATAAAATATTTTTTAACCATAGCCCTCAAAGAATTATAAGTGCCCAGTCTTTACAAAAATTAAAGCTCCCTCTTTTTTAGTAAATGGTTTATGTTCACTCAAATGGGGGCTCCTTATCCAGGTACCTTTTGGATAGGAGCCAAACTCATCATAAAAAATTCCGTCTATAACAAATATTTCTTCACCACCCCAATGTCTATGAGCATTGAATTGTGTATCTGGTTGCCATTTAACCATAGCGGCATGTTCAGTTTTATACTCATGAAGTGGCATAACTTTTAAGCCTGGAACCAAACCCTGGAACCATTCACTAGTTATTGTATTTTTTATAATCCTGGTATTGTCACCATCTTTAAACTGTCTTAGCTTTACTAGAATCTTGCAACCATCATTGCTAAAGGGTATGTGATCTGTATTATGAGGATTTCTAATATATGTGCCTTTGGGATAATCTCCATATTGATCAGAAAAAATACCTTCTAGAACAAATATCTCTTCACCATTATCATGAATGTGATTATCAAATTTACTGCCTGACTCGAAAGTAACAATTGAAGAGGCTCTCGCAAACTCACCCATATTATCTCTTTCAAGGTATAATCTTTCAACTCCAGAAGAAGGTGATCTATGCCACTGTTCTTCATTAGTATTGATAACTACTCTTTTTGAAAAGTCTTGATTTAAAGATGTTGACATAGTTATAAGGTTTCCTTAATCAGGTTTACTATCAACCCATTATATTCATTTTTTATTTCAATTTGACATGCTAAGCGACTGAATTTCTCATTATAATGTTTAGACTTTTCTAGTAAATATGTTTCTAATGAAGCTGACCATATGGGTTCAATTTTATTAATCCAATTATCATCAATATAAACATGACATGTACCACACGCACAGTTCCCTTTGCAATCACCTGTAATTTCAGTAATATTTATTTTTTTAGCTGCATCTAATAGAGTTTGTCCCTCATTAACAGTTACTGATGATACTGAATCAGATTTTTTAAAATGTATTTCAATCATGATATAAACTATTTATCTTATTTCTCTTCTATAAACTTTAAGAATGTATCTGTTAATAAATATGGGCTTTTATAATTATCTAAAAACGAGTTTTTTAAATCTGTAGCTAGTGGCAAAGGTTCTATAGCAGAATCACCATTGACCAACATTCCTTTGTTAGTAACTAAAATGCAAAAACCTAAATAATTCGACATACCCTCTATTTTTAACATAAAATTTCTTGTTCCACCGTAAAGCACATATACTCGAAAATTATTGATGATGCTCAAGGACTCCACTTGACCGTCTTTTTCTGATAGATCAGTAATTTTGATATTATTTAGCTTTTTTTTAAACTCCCAGATAGTAATATTTTTCTCAGATAATAAGTTAACTAAAATATTTGTGAACGGTACCAAAAATTCCGTAGCGTTTTGTAATTCATCATTTTCAAGACATTCGTTAGCCATGACATATAATATCACGAATTAAACCATATAGTGAGACCATGGTTTTAATGGAGAGAGGGAGATTCGAACTCCCGGTTGATTTGACTCAACACTACCTTTCCAAGGTAGCACGATAGACCACTCTGACACCTCTCCATAATATCATTATGCAGATATCTTATTATGTTCTGATAAATTATTGAACTTATTTTAAAAATACTTTTATTTTGCTCTAGCAGTTGAATAATGAAAAAGAATGAGGCCAATTATGAAAAAGATGGATATACTAGCAATCCCTACTCTACTATCAGATGAATAAAAAGTGACCATTCCAACAACTATTGGTCCTAACAAGGCAGCAAATTTCCCCAACATATTATAAATGCCAAAAAACTCTGATGATCTATTTTCAGGAATCAATGCAGCAAAATATGATCTACTTAAGGCTTGTATACCACCCTGAACAAACCCAATTAAAGTAGCAATCAGATAAAACTGTTTAACTGAGTATAGGTTATAAGCAAAATATGTAATACCCAGATACACTAAAAGACAAAATACAATAGCTTTCTCAATACTAAATAAGTCTGATATTTTTAGTATAATTAATGTGCCAGGAAAACTTACAAACTGAGTAACTAATAAAGCAAGCAATAAGTCATTACTGGAAAAGCCAATTGTTAATCCATAATTAACAGCCATTCTAATAATAGTATCTACTCCATCTATATAAACCCAATAAGCAATAAGAAAATAAAATACCTTTTTATTAGAAAATAACTCTTTAAAAGACTCTAAAATAGAAAAGTTTGACGTATTATGTTTATCATCATCCTTCCAGAAGAGAATTAAAGGCAACATGAATAAAGCCCACCATATAGATGTAAATATAAATACAATCTTCTTTGATGCAATTAACTCTAAGTTAGATTGACCAGCATAATATAGAAAAAAAAGGGCTAGTACAAATGCAATACCACCTCCGAGATAACCAAAAGCATAACCGAATGATGATATTTTATTGAACTGGTTACTTTTGAAATCGATTAACATTGAGTCATAGAATACGTTTGACATCATAAAGCCCAATAAAGATATAGAAAAAAGTATGGAGGCAATGATATAGCTATTTGTTGATACAAAAGATAATAAGAGTGTCGAAACAATACTAATTAGAGCAAAGATAGATAAGAATAATTTTTTCTTATTAAATCTATCTGCCAAAAGACCAAATAAAGGTGCTAAAAGAATTAATAGCAAACTTGCAATTGAATTTGATATACCAAGGTAGAGAGTTCTTTCAGATGAGTCTATTGTAACAGCAAAGTATTCAGCATAGATAATTGGGAAAAAACCAGCCAGTACTATAGTGGCATAAGCGGAATTAGCCCAATCATACAATACCCAACTATAATATTTTTTATTTTCCACAATTTATAAGGAAGCGGTGGGATTCGAACCCACGAGAGCTTTGACACCCTAACGGTTTTCAAGACCGGCCCCTTCAACCACTCAGGCACGCTTCCATTTTTGATAAACTATTATAGAGTAAAATTACAGAAGATCATAATTTAATAATATCAAAACCAGTAATTGGCTGAAGTACCTTTGGAATCTTGATTATCTTGCCATCTGTATGATTTTCTATTAATGCTGCCATAGTTCTACCTATGGCTAAACCAGATCCATTAAGAGTACTAACATATTCCTTCTTCTTAGTTACACTATTCTTATACTTGATATTTAACCTTCTTGATTGAAAATCACCAAAATAACTACAAGAAGAGATTTCACGATAGCATTCTTGGCTTGGGAACCATGCTTCGATATCATATGTTTTACATGAAGAGAAACCAAGATCCCCTGTGGAAAGCATCACTCTTTGATAAGGTATTTCTAGATCTTCCATGATTTTTTCTGCATGACTAGTAATCATATCTAATGATTGCTCTGCTTCTTGTGGGCGAGTAATATGGACTAATTCAACTTTTTCAAACTGATGTTGCCTAATTATGCCTTTGGTATCTTTTCCATAAGAACCAGCTTCTGATCTAAAACAAGGGGTATGTGCAACCATATATACAGGAAGATCATTTTCAATCATAATCTTATCTCTAAACAGATTCGTAAGCGGAACCTCAGCAGTAGGTATCAAATAAAGATCACTATCTTTAATCTTAAATAAATCTTCCTCAAATTTTGGAAGTTGACCAGTTCCTGTCATAGATTCACTGTTAACAACATATGGCACATTATACTCAATGTAATTATTAACCTCAGTATGTTGATTGAGCATATAGGACACCAAAGATCTATGTAATTTAGCAATTTGTCCTTTCATGACAACAAATCTTGTTTTAGATAGTTTTGCCCCAAGTTCAAAATTTAATAATCCATTTTTAGTAAACAAGGATGAATGCTCAAAATTATGTTTTTTTGATGAACCCCATGTCTTTAAAATCTTATTATCTTTATCATCTTCACCAACAGGGACATCATCTAAGGGAATATTTGGTATATCTAACAGAAGTTTAGTCAACTCAGATTCTTTTTCTTCTAAGAGAGACTTATTGTGACTAATTTTTTTTTCAAATTCTTGAGATTGTTTTTTTATTTCATTTTTTTCATCTTCAGTCGATGCATCTCTGAATTTATCATTAAGTTTATTTTTATCAGCAGCTATATTTTCTTTTATTTTTATGAGATCTTTTCTCTGATTATATATATCTATGATATCAGTAGAATTAAGTGAGTAACCTCTTTTCATGAGCTTACTCTCAATACCTTTTGGATCATTAATGATTATATTTATATTTAACATCTTGAGTTATCTAGTCTTCTTTTTTTAAAATCTCTCTATTGCCATTCGATTGCTGAGCAGAGAGTATACCATTAGATTCCATTGCCTCAATTATATTTGCTGCGCGATTATAACCTATTCTAAGTTTTCTCTGAATATATGAAATTGATGTTTTTTTTGTTTCCATAACAACTTGAACTGCTTCAGCATACAAAGGGTCATCATTAGAATCAATATCTATAGGGTTTGCGAGATCATCATCTTCTGTTGATAATAATGAATCAATATATTCTGCCTCGCTACTCTTCTTTAAAAAATTTACTATATCTTTTACTTCATTATCACTAACATATGCACCATGGATTCGTTGTGGGACTCTTGATCCAGGGCTCATGAATAACATATCGCCATTACCTAATAAGTCTTCAGCACCCATAGTATCTATGATGGTTCTGGAATCAATATTAGTTGTTACTTGTAATGCTGCTCGTGCGGGTATATTGGCTTTTATTAGCCCTGTGATAACATTTACCGATGGTCTTTGAGTTGCTAATATCAGATGAATTCCTGCTGCTCTTGCTTTTGCAGCTAATCTTGTAATAAGGTCTTCAACTTTTTTACCTACCACGAGAATCATATCGGCAAACTCATCTATAACAACAACAATGTATGGTAGTTTTTCATGATAAATAACATCATCTGATTGATTACTCTGGACTTCTAGTCTTTCACCTGTTTGTTCATTATCCATAATAAGCTTATTATATGCCTTGATATCTCTTACTTTTAATTCTTGCATTGTTCGATATCTTTTCTCCATTTGTTGCACACACCACCTAAGGGCACTGGAGGCGTCATTCATATCAGTTATAACTGGGTTTAAAAGATGAGGAATACCATCGTAAACACTGAGCTCTAACATTTTTGGATCAACTAATAACATCTTTAAGTCTGACGGGTCAGATTTATATAACAAGCTAACAAGCATTGTATGAAGTGTTACAGATTTTCCTGAGCCTGTCGTACCAGCTACTAATAGATGTGGAAGTTTCTGAAGATCTGTACATACAGGCATGCCTTGTATATTTTTACCTAAAGCCATAGTGAGAGGTGACTTAGAGGATTCATAATTTTTAGATACAATTATCTCTTTTAATGAAACAATCTCTCGATTATCATTTGGTACCTCTATGCCTACTGCAGAAGTCCCGGGAATATTGTCAACAACCCTAAGGCTAGGCACAGACATTGTTCTAGCTAAATCTTTAGACAAATTTATTATCTGGCTAACTTTAATTCCTTTGGCAGGTGTTACTTCAAACAATGTAACGACAGGACCAGGTTTAACAGAAGTAACCTCAGTTTCAATAC
>JBJKYE010000006.1:0-9103 GCA_045561195.1 Gammaproteobacteria bacterium
ATATTATTCTTTACTCATCTTCCATAAGCTTGCATTGCTATTTGAATTTATTAGAAATAGCTCACCTATACTATTAACTTCTATATCTCTGATTCTTCCAATGAGATCTTCAAATATAATATCCTGACTCAAAACTTCATTGTTTTTAAAATTAAGTTTATATAATGTTTTATATTTTAACGATGTTACAAACACGTCGCCTTTCCATTCTGGATAAAGATCTCCGTTATATATCAAAATATTGCTTGGCGCAATTGATGGTGTCCAAGTCCATAATGGTTTTGTAAAGTTAGCTTTCCAGGCAGTGCCGTCTCCGATTTTAGTGCCTATGTAATTAGTTCCACCCCAACCAATAATTTTCCAACCATAATTACCACCAAATTCTACTCTACCAAAAAAATCTCCACCTTTAGCGCCATGGTTTGAAATGTAGACTTCGTCATCAAATGGAGACAAATACATTCCCTGTGGATTTCTAATGCCAATTTGAACCACCTCTGGTAGCCATTTAGGTTTGATTGTAAATTTCGGATTATCTTGTGGTATCGAGCCATCCAAATGAATTCTGATAATACTGCCTGGATGATTAGTTATATCTTGAGCAATCATTCCTTTCCCACGCTCACCTATAGATGCATATAAATAATTATCTTTTATTACAATACGTGAACCAAAATGATAGCCGCTGCTAATAGGTGGTTCAGCTCTAAATATATTTTCAAAAATAATTTTTTGATCATTATATAAGCCTCTTGCTATTGAAGTAGAAGATTTACCCTGTTCTCTGTCTTCAGAGTAACTGACATATACATAACCATCATTGTAAAGAATATCTAACAATCCTCCTTGCCCATAATAAAAAAAGTTTAACTCATGATCGATCGAGTGCTTCTCTCCAGTTTTCATATTAATGCGTATGATGTCGCCAGTCTTTTCAGTAATGAGTATATTATCATCATTGATAAAGGTCATGCCCCATGGCTCACTTAAGTTGGAGGTAATTTCTGAAAGTTTGATTCCATTAGTTGACAGTAGTGTTTCAGTAAATCCTAAAGATGATAAAGATAAACTAAGAATGGTTATTAAAATATAATTTTTGTTCATTTGGTTTATAAATTATGTAGAGAATTACTATTTAATGCGACTTTAGAAATATTCTGCGTAGCTCTAATAGCTATCGCCATTGCTGTTAAAGCAGGATTCTGATATCCAATAGAAGGAAAACATGATGAATCACAAACAATTATATTTGGTGAACTCCATATTCTATTAAAAGGATCTGTAACACTATTATTAATATCTGACCCCATTCTAATACCCCCGCATTCGTGAGCTGAACCATAAATAGGCTCCATAGGTTTTTTGAATACTTTTATCTTACCAGTTATATTATCCTGATATTTTTTAAATATCTCATCTAGAGATTTATTTTGATCTTTCCACATAGATTTTTCATTATCAGACCAATTAAAAGATATATTGATTGTTGGCAAACCCCATTTATCTTTTTTATTATAATTAAGTGTTATTTGATTATTGGGTTTAGGTATCATTTCTCCCCATGAGATCATGTATAGAGATTTTTTCATTGCAGAAATGCCACCTTGAATTCCAAACTGACCAATATAATCTAGGTTATTATCTTCATATTTTTTAAATGGTTTTATATAGAATCCATTAGGCTCGGAGTTTGGTTTAAATGGATTAAGTTGATTAGTTATATTCTCTGTATATAAGTTTTTAGGTAAAATAGCGCCATACTCGCTACAAACATGCTCTAGGATATACCTCCCAAGTAGATTTGATGTATTACCTATACCTTCAGGGAAGAATTTTGATTTAGAAGATAAAAGAAGTTTTATGCTTTCAAAAGGGGAAGCTGCTAAAACTACTATATCAGATTTTATTGATGAAGTTTTCGTTGAGTCAGTATTAATATACTCAACACCGCTTGCTAATCCATTCTTGTAGGTATTGATTTTACTTACTATACTGTTTGGCAATAATGTAACATTTTTAGTAGCCATTGCTCTCTCAAGCATGGGTGATAAAGAACCTTCCATATAGCTTGCAACTGGCTTAATGCTAAAACATCTCTTAGGCCAATTACCTTCAATAATATTTGCTAATTGTTTTTCATAACTATTCAATGCCCTTCCATTTGTAGATATAGATTTACTTGACTCGTTTCCAGAAACTTTCATTAAATCTTCTGCTATATCATAATACCTTTCCAGGTCTTTTAATGAAATTGGCCAATCTATACCTACCCCTCTTCTACTAGAACAGAAAAATTCTTCATCGGTATATCTTGGCGCTACTCTTCCCCAAATATGTCCTCTTCCACCAACTAATCTCGTCCTGAGCCAATTAAATAAAAGATTGCTGCTGCTTAATGGGCTTAAGTCGTTGTTAAAATATATATTATTAAATCGATGAAGTAGTGCTCCATTTTCAGAATAATTTCTAAATAATGATTTGAGAGCAAACTTAAATCCAGATATGCTAAGTAATTCATTTGATTTCCACTTATTAATGAAAAAACTATCATCTAATAATGGTCCAGCATCTAAAGCAGCAACTTTCATTCCAGATTCTGACAATTCTTTGGTAGCCCAAGATCCTGTAAGTCCTGTACCGATAACAATTGCATCATAAGATTTTGTATTAGAATTCATTTTCTTAACTACACTTTAAATTGCTTTGGATATTTGTTTACAGTATCTTTAATTAAGTCAACGCCATGCTTTATCGATGATCTATTGAGTTTAAAAAAATTATGATTAATCCAGACTATATCATATTCGTATGAATATTCTGCATGAATACACTTGGTATCTTTATAAGACAGATTCAAAAAAGATTCTTTCCAACCAAAACCATGAGCGAGATAGACCGGAGGATACAGGCTCTCAAAACAACTGAAACCTCTTGCATTTAGATCTTCTACAAAATCTTTTCTATTTCTGTAGTCTAAGATAGGAGAGGTTAGTCTAAAACCATAAACATAACCAGTTTGTTTTGTTTGGCTAGGATAAATCTTAAGAATTTCAATGCCTTTTATCTTAGAAATTTCATTCGTGAAATAAATAATATTATTATGGATTGTATCAATAATATTTTTATAATCTTTTAATGCATCAATTAATAACGCAGATTGGATTTCTGTGAGTCTGCTATTTAACCCTATAGTGAAAAATGGCTTATCTGATTGTCCAACATTAATTATTGACAAGCATCTCTCAAAATCTGACTGATTCTTCATCATTATAAAACCACCCTCTCCACTATTCATTAATTTTGACATTTGAAAACTAAAACACCCAAAATCACCATAAGATCCAACACCTTTATTTTTCCACATTGCACCATGTGAATGAGCGCAATCTTCTATGAGTTTTAAGTTATATTCATCGCATAACATAATAAGTTTATCAATGTCGCTAATAACTGAACCAAGATGTACAGTTAGAATGGCTTTAGTATTTTTGTTAATTAATTTTGATATTTTCTTTGTATCTATACATAAGGTTGTTCTGTCAATGTCAACAAAAACTGGAATGATACCTAATTCTAATGCTGCATTAGCTGTACTATGGAAAGTTAATGAAGACATAATAATCTCATCACCGTATTTTAGACCAGCAGCTTTCAAAGCAACTTTGATAGCCTCAGTTCCATTGGATACACAAAGACCATAATTACCATTTTGAAATTCAAGGAATTGTTTGGTAAAAATTAGTGATAATGGGGAGGGATAAGGTAATCTACTCCATTTCCTGCTTTTTAAAACCCTCATTGCTGTCTTAATATTTTTGTTACCTAAATATCCATATCTATGAATACGCATTTGTAATAAGTTACTAATTCTATAACTAATTATTTTTAATCCATAAATAACTCCAAATTGCTTTATAGGGATATAGATATTTTTACGAAGCTTTTTGAATAGACTTTTGATATTCATATATTGATTCTATAGTATTTTTAATATATTTTCAGGAGATCTTACAATTACAGCATGATTTTGATTAATAATTTTAGGTCTCTCTAAAGGTATAGGGAAACGGCTTATCATATCAATCAATTCACTAAAATAGCTTTATATTCATCATAATAAATTAAAACATATTACGGAACTAGTATTTTCAATACACTTTGATGATTTGTGTGGATGTTGAATACTAAGATGATTGTAATATTGTTAATGCTTCATCCATTGTTTTTTTAGCATCTCCAAAAAGCATTCTTGTATTTTCTTTGAAAAATAATGGATTTTGGACTCCAGCATAACCTGTAGCCATTCCTCGTTTTAGCACTACAGATGTTTTCCCTTTCCAACACTCTAATACCGGCATACCTGCTATAGGACTTTCAGGATCGTCTAAAGCTGAGGGGTTTACAATATCATTAGCGCCAATAATTATTGAGACATCTACATTTTTAAAATCATCGTTAATTTCATCCATCTCATAAACAATATCATATGGCACTTTTGCTTCTGCCAAGAGTACATTCATATGACCTGGCATTCTTCCAGCGACTGGGTGAATAGCAAAACTGACATCAATATTTTTACCCTTAAGCATCTTAGCAATTTCATTTACAGTGTGCTGTGCTTGACTTACAGCCATTCCATAACCAGGAATAATCATAATTTTCTTTGCCGATAATAATAGTTCACTTAATTCTTGAGACTCAATTGCAATTATCTCTCCTTGATCTTCAACCGCAGTTGAAGTTGATTTTGTATCTGTGCCAAAACCACCAGCAATTACAGAAATAAAACTACGATTCATCGCTTTGCACATAATATAACTTAGGATAGCGCCACTACTTCCAACTAGAGCGCCTACAACAATTAGTAGATCATTGTTAAGCATGAAACCTGTTGCTGATGCAGCCCAGCCAGAATATGAGTTTAACATTGAGACAACCACCGGCATATCTGCTCCACCTATTGCCAAAACTAAATGCATGCCAAATAAGAATGCAAGTCCAGTCATAATAGTTAGAGGGATGATAGCATCATTAATTGAGCTAGCTGTTGTAAAAATATAACCATAAAATATTACTATTAAAATTATTCCCAGATTCAGCAAGTGTCTAGAAGGTAAAATAAGTGGGTTTCCACCAATTTTTCCACTAAGTTTTCCGAATGCAATGATTGACCCTGAAAATGTAATAACTCCAATAAATATTCCGATGTATAGCTCAATACTATGGATAAGCTTTTCGGTTCCTTTTAAAATTAACGTTTCATCTAAAAAATTTACATAACCAACTAATACTGCAGCTAAGCCTACCAAGCTATGTAATATTGCTACCAATTCTGGCATTTCTGTCATTTGGACATTTTTAGCTAAGTAAATACCAATAGAACCACCAATAATCATTAGTATGAATATTAATAAAAAGTTTTCTGTAACGAGTGGGCTCAGCAGTGTTGCAACAATTGCAATTGACATGCCAAGTATGCCATATGTATTTCCTTTTCTGGCTGATTCTTGATTACTTAGTCCACCAAGAGTTAATATGAATAAAACTGTAGCTCCTATATATAATGCCCTTGCAAGCTCAATACTTATTTCAAAATTCATAAAATTACTTCCTAAACATATCCAACATTCTTTTGGTGACCGCAAAGCCTCCAACAATATTTATACTAGCAATCAAAATTGCTAGTGATGACATAATTACTAACAAAATATTATCAGAAGACACCTGAATTAAAGCGCCAATGATTATAATGCTACTAACGGCATTGGTAACTGACATTAATGGCGTATGCAATGATGCCGTAACATTCCAAACAACCATATATCCAATAAAACATGATAGAACAAATACTGTAAAGTGTGCCATAAATGAGGCAGGTGCAGATGAACCAACACCTATGAGTAAAACTAACGATATTAGAAAAGGCATGACAGGAAATACTTGCTTAGTAGTACCTTTTTTTTCAGGAATAACATTTTTTGGCTCACTCTTAGTGATAGTTTTTGGTTTAGGAGGCTCTATCTTAGGTGGTGGATAAGTAATCTTTCCATTTCTAATTATTGTCATTCCTCTTATAACTTCATCCTCCATATTAATTTGTGCTTCACCATCTTTGTTTGGTGTTAAGTCATGTATGACATGATAAAGATTCGTTGCATATAATTTACTAGATTGTGATGCTAGGCGTGAAGGTAAATCTGTGTAACCAATAATAGTTACTCCTCCCTGAACAACACACTTATCTCTTTGTGTATAGGCGCAGTTTCCACCCTGTTGTGCTGCTAAGTCTACGATAACACTTCCTGGCTTCATTACTTCGATCATGTCTTCTGTAATTAATTTAGGTGCTTCTTTACCCGGTATCAAGGCTGTTGTAATAATTATATCTACATCTTTACATTGTGATTTAAATAATTCATGTTCTGCTTTAAGAAAATCCTTACTCATTTCTTTAGCGTATCCTCCAGAACCAGAACCGTCTTCATTAACATCGATTGTTAAAAACTCTGCATTGAGGCTTTCAACTTGCTCTTTTACTTCCGGTCTTGTGTCAAAAGCTCTAACAATTGCCCCTAAGCTAACGGAGGTTCCGATTGCCGAAAGACCAGCTACGCCGGCCCCGATAATTAATACTTTTGCTGGAGGTATTTTACCTGCTGCAGTTATTTGACCACCAAAAAATCTTCCAAATTTAAATGAAGCTTCAATAACAGCTCTAGATCCAGCAACATTAGCCATTGAGCTTAATGCATCCATTTTTTGTGCCCTTGATATTCTTGGCACACAATCCATTGCCAATACATTTACATTTTCTACTGCCATTTTTTTTAATTTTGATGTATGTTGTGCAGGACCAAAGAATGATACAAGAGTTTTAGAACCAACTAACGCAGCCGTCTCATCAGGCATGTCCTCTGATGGGGCATTTATTTTTAGGATAATGTCTGCAGATGACCAAATTTCATTCGTATCTTCAGTAATGGATGCGCCAGATTCTACATATTGATCATCCGTAAAATTAGATTTTAAGCCTGCTTTACTTTGAACCAATACTGAGTATCCCAGCTTAATAAATTTAATTACTATGTCAGGTGTAATTGAAACACGATTTTCGTTTTCTAAGACTTCCTTTAGAACTCCAATAATCATTTATTTTCCATAATGTTGATTATCATAATAATTAACTGACAGTGATGTCTGAAGTTAGATTAATAATATAATCTTATATGATTTATATTTATTATGGAAGCTTAAACAAGAGTATATTGATCAGGTTAAGTACTCATAATGCTACATTCTGCCGATTAATCATCATAATTCCTTGCAGGCTCGTTATCATTTATTTTCTCATATCATAATAAATATTTAATATTAAATGAGGTAGCGTTAAACATGCCAGAAGAATAAAAACATATTTAACGATAATGATATCAAATGAATTTTGTCCATATGCCTGAAGAGAAATCAGGACTATTATTGCAAATAATATTGAAGTCATAATTATAGTTTTTAAATATTGTTTAGTCTCATATTTTTTAGGAACCAACTTATCATGATAGATGGAATGAATATAATGTCTGATCGAGTGATGGAAGCAGAAATATAAAATAAATGATAATAATGGCGGCAAAATAACAAAGTTTAAAATAAGTATTGAATAGACCCATGATCTTTTAATGCCATTCGAATAAAGAGCGATAAATAATAATGAAAAATAAAGATAGTACATATAAATATTAATATCAGCATAATTAATATTAAGTCCGATTATTTGATTAAATATATAAAAGACCTCTTGTGAGTGGAATAAAATGGGCAAAGCAATCGGCATAGAGCCAATTATTAATATCTGATAAAAGTTCATGTTCTTATATTTAATATGATTCAATTCCTCAATACCAAAATGAAAAATAGAAATCATCAGAAAAAATATTAATGCAACTAAAGGATAATAAACCCAGATCACTAAATATAATAAAGACAAAGATATATAGCCCACAGTAAAATAATAAACCCAATTTATATTATTTTTAAATAATCTCTCTGCAACTGAATAATCAAAAAAGCCATGAGGTACCCCAATAATAGTTACTGTTATTAATAATAAATAATATTGAAAATAATATGTAAGGATAGAAGGATTTAAAAAAATAATACTAATAAATAATAAGCTTAAGATCATCAGTAAGCCTAATTGCAGTTTGTTAAATTTTTTTATTAATAAGAGATTTGATTGCATATTTAATAAAGATTACCTTTGGCATATTTATAATTATTCTAAGAATATCAAATATTGAAGGAATATCTGATAAAAATCTTATTATTACTTGATCATTATTTGAAGCAAACATATTAGAGATTATATCTTTGGCTTTTTTAGGTTCATTTCTAATAATCCTAAGCAGAATACCATCCATTTTTCTCAATATTTTAGCTTTAATCGTTAAGAGTGGATTTATAGAATGTATACCATTTATCCTTTTAACAAAGAATTCTGACTGCTTCTGGATATTTAAAAATGTATATCCAGTAGAAGCCCTAGTAGCTCCAGATCTTATGCCAATTTTATGAATATTTTTTACTTGATCTGGCGCTGGTAATCTAGGCGACATTGGTATCACACCATATTCTGACCTAATAAGGTTATATTCACCGATTGTATTCTTGATATAAGAATCTAGAGCACCTTCCAATTCATTAGCTTCATAGATTATGGGTGTGAAAAACGTATATTCTACTAAATAGCTTTCATCTTTGAATGGAATAACATAATAAAAGTTAAATTCATTATCTTGTGTAAAATCCATCAACTTGGAAATGACTTTATCACTAGATGAAACAGGATTAATATAATAACCCAGAAATACCTGATACATAGAAGCTTCTATCCTAGACGGTCTACTATCATAAACATCTTTAGCTTTGTATGTAATATTATTAGATTTAATCTGAACATAGTTATCTTTGGTAACTATTTTATCAACACTAGTATCAAAAAATATATCAATATTTTTAGATGTATCGATTTTACCAAATATATATTTTTCAAAGTCTTTAGAATCAATTGATTTATAATTATATCTTTCACAATTAAGTTTTATAG
>JBJKYE010000007.1:0-9040 GCA_045561195.1 Gammaproteobacteria bacterium
AGAATTGATTCTCCCTTCCAAGTTTCATATTCTCTGTCTCCTGATAACACACTACATACTTCGTCAATGACAGTTTGTTCGCTAAATTTTATGTGTTGATCTAAATGACCAATTTTATAACCTTTAGGCATCATCACTTCACCGGCATCTTGTTCAAGCTTGCCGATAATAATCTTTAGAAATGTACTCTTCCCGCTACCATTCCTACCAATAAAACCAACTTTTTCTTTTTTATTGATAATTATATTTACATCACTGAATATCTTTTGTCCTGAAAATGATATTTCTAAGTCATTTGTCTTAATCATATTTAATAATTATATTTGTTCTTTTGCTGCTTTTTTTCTTTGGTGTGGATCTAGATACTGCTTTCTAAGTCTAAGGTTTTGAGGTGTAACTTCCAAAACTTCATCTTCATTTATATATGCCATCATTTGTTCTAACGACATTTTTCTTGGAGTTACAAGTTTTACAGCTTCATCAGTTCCAGACGCTCTAACATTCGTTAACTGTTTTCCTTTTAGAATATTTATTTCTAAATCATTTGGTCTGTTATGCTCACCCACAATCATTCCTTGATAAACCTTCGTTTGTGGGTCGATAAACATGACGCCTCTATCTTGAAGATTAAAGATAGCATATGCAACGGCTGTCCCAGTTTGTGTTGCAATTAATGCTCCATTTCTTCGAGTTGATATCTCTCCTTTGAAAGGCCCATAAGAATCAAATAACCTATTAACTACTCCGGTTCCTCTCGTTTCTGTTAAAAATCTACTTTGATAACCAATCAAGGCTCTTGAAGGGGCTTTAAATATTAATCTAGTTTTGCCTGATGTGTTTCTCATATCTAACATCTCAGCTTTTCTCTTATTCATGCTATCAATAACTGTGCTAGCATATTCATCATCCACATCAATTATAACTTCCTCTATGGGTTCAAGCTTTTTATCATTTGTATCAATTTTATACACAACATGTGGTCTAGATACTGTTAACTCATAACCTTCCCTTCTCATTGTTTCTACTAAAACTCCTAGCTGTAACTCACCTCTTCCTCCAATTTCAAAAGCATCTTTTTTCTCATTCTCTGCAAAAGAGATTGCAACATTTGTTTCAGCTTCCGCCAATAACCTCTCTCTTATAACTGTAGATGTAACTTTTTTACCTTCAAGGCCAGCAAATGGCGAATCATTTACTGTAATAGTAATAGACATAGTTGGGGGATCTATGGGTGTTGAAGCGATAGGTTCGGTAACATCAAGATTACAAATAGTATCAGCCACCGAAGCTTCAGCTAATCCAGCAATACATATTATGTCACCTGTTTGTACTTCGTCAACGGCGACTCTCTCGGTTCCCTCAAATTTAAATAATTTAGTCAACCTACCAGACTCGACTTGTTCTCCACTAAGATTAATAGCTTTAACATTATCGTTGACTTTAGCTGTGCCTTGTTCAACACGACCTACTAAACATCTTCCAAGATATGGGTCTGAGTCCAATAATGTAGATAACATAGCAAAAGGTTTATTAGATTCAACTTTAGGAGGCTCGACATGATCAAGTATTAGATCTAATAATGCATGTAAATTTTCTTTTGGGTCATTTAAATCTTTAACACACCATCCATCTCTACCTGCCGCATATAATATTGGAAAATCTAATTGTTCATCAGTTGCATCTAGCGAAACAAATAGATCAAAAACTTCATCTATAACAGCGTCTGGCCTTCCATCAGGTCTATCGATTTTATTTACTATAACAATCGGTTTTAAACCTTGAGCAAGTGCTTTTGATAATACAAATTTTGTTTGAGGCATTGGACCTTCTGCCGCATCTGTCAGTAATATGACCCCATCAGTCATACTTAGAACTCTCTCAACCTCTCCACCAAAGTCAGCATGACCGGGTGTATCAATAATGTTAATCCTTGTATCTTTCCATTGTATAGATGTTGGTTTAGCCAATATAGTGATTCCTCTCTCTTTTTCTAGATCACCAGAATCCATAATTCTTTCATCTACATCTTGATTTTCTCTGAACATCCCGCTCTGCTTCATAATCGAATCGATTAGTGTAGTTTTGCCATGATCGACATGAGCTATAATTGCAATATTTCTCAAATTTTCCATCATCGCTTACTCCTTTGTTTTAAACTTAATGTTCGGTTACCTTTGTTTCTTAGGCTATTTTTTGCCTTTGTTTTTTTGTTAGCATCTGTTTTCTTATATGTTTTCTTTTTCTTAGCCTGCGTACTCCTTCTTGTTTTTTTTGATGAATTATCATGTACATCTCTTTTAGATTTTGTATTCCTTTTAGGTCTATTTAAACTATTGTCATTATTATCATTTCTAGATTTATTATTTCTTGATGGTTTTTTTGATGGGCTACTTTCTGAGGCTCTTCTTGGTCCTGATTTTTTTGAAAAGCTACGACTCGATTTACGTCTTGTGTTTTCACTTTTATTTCTATTATCTATTTTCTTTCTAGATGATCGTGTGCTTTTATTTATAGATGGTTTTTTTACACTATTTGGATTTAATAAGTAGTTTATTTGATTCCATAGCTCTTCTTCTTCTGGCGAAATAAAACAGATGGCAAAGCCCTTGGATCCTGCTCTACCAGTTCTGCCAATTCTATGTATGTAGTCTTCTGCAACCTGTGGTAAGTCATAATTTATTACGTGTTCGATATGATCAACATCTAGACCTCTGGCAGCTATATCTGTAGCGACTAGCACCTTGAATTTCTTAAGCCTAAAGTTATTCATCACTTTATCTCTTTTGTTTTGATTTAAATTACCATTTAAAGCATCGGCTTTAAATCCATCTTTAGTAAGATGCTTCGCCATGCGTTGTGTTCCATGTTTTGTTTTAGCAAAAATTAACACAGAACCTTTTCGATCAGATAATTGAGTAAGTAATTCAGTATATTTTTTATTATGTGCAATATTAATTACTTTGTGCTTTATATTAGTTAACAATACTTTTTCGGATTCTATTGTAATTCTTTCTGGTTTGTATAAATACTTATTGGATAGTTTCATTATTTTTGCTGGCACTGTAGCTGAAAATAATAGTGTTTGTTTTTCTGAAGGTAGATATTGTAATGTTTGGTCAATTTGAATTCCAAAACCCATATCCAACATACGATCTGTTTCATCTAAAACTAAATAGCCACAGTCCATTAAATCTAGTGTTTCACTTTCAAGATGATCATTTATCCTTCCTGGAGTACCAACAATAATTCTAGGCGCTTTTCTTAATTGATGTAATTGTTTACCCATGGCTTCTCCGCCAATCAAACAAGCTGATCTTATATGGGACTTTTTTCCTATTAGCTGATTAACGACATCTAGGACTTGTCGAGCTAACTCTCTTGTCGGCGTCATTATAAGTGCAGTCATATTAGAGTTTCTAGTTAATAACTCAACCATAGGAATGCAAAACGCAGCAGTTTTGCCAGTACCAGTTTGGGCTGAACCCAAAATATCCTTGCCTTTTAAGGCTAATGGAATAGTTTGCACTTGTATTGGTGTTGGATTCTTGAAATCCATATCTATAAGAGCTTTATTTAAATTGGTAGAAAGGCCAAATCTTTCAAAATTAGTCATTAATTTCTCAACTATATTATTAAATTAGTTAGTAGAAGATACCTACTATCTGTTATTTAATAACATTTTTATTGTAGCTCTTCTCATGCTACCCATCATTATTGGTAACAGTGGCTACTTTTTAACAGTTAGTTGCATATAACACAAGCTATTATTGATAAATAAGAAGATATTTATGGATTTAACGTGTTTTGATAGAATTAGTGAATTGAAATTACATTATAACATGATATTTCAGATTTGTGTAAAAAAACATTTTTTGACTGAAAATTTTTTTTTAATCATACTAATTATGGCAAATAGGGTTATTTTAGGCTATCAAGATTTTTTTGAGCTAGGGTGAAATTCGGGTCCATGTCTAATGATTTAAGAAACATCTTTGATGCATTATCATCATCATTCAACCCCTTATAGGATACGCCTAAACTGTTATAAACTTCTTTCGATTCTAAACCGAGTTCAATCATCTCTTGTAAATATTTAAGTGAGTCATTAAATTTATTATTTTTGATAAAATAATTAGACATGTTCAGGCGTGGATAAATTTCATTTGGGTTCAGCTCTATTGTCTTCTTATAATGATACTCTGCCTCTGGGTTATTCAAATAACTAAATAGGTTAGCCAAATTATTATGTGCCTCTGAAGATCCATTATTAATTTCTAAGGCTTTGATATAACTCTCGATAGCTTTATCATGCTCATTCATATCTGTATAGATAATTCCAAGTGAATAATATGATTGAAATAATTTTTTGTCTAATTTCAAAGATTTTTTAATTGAGTTAACTGCTAATTGATGTTCTCCCATAGAATGAAGCAGGCTACCATAATTACTATGGAATACTGCTTGGTCAGGTGCTTTTTCTATAGCAACCTCAATATGTTTTTTCGCATTATCAAAATCGCCCTCAGCCATAAATACCAAAGAAATTAAATGATGCGCATTAGGCTCTGAATCATTTACAGTTAGTATTTTATTATAAATAACCTTAGCTTCTTCAAATCTATTCTGTTTATGGAGGTCCATAGCCTCGGCGAAAGCTTGCTTAATAAGAAATTTAGACATCTGATAATTTATCCTCTATTTTTTTCATGACCCCTGACCAGTTACCAGTCATCTCTTGTCTGAATAGTTTTACTGAAGGATACCACGGCGACGTATCTTTGTAACTTAAATCCCAAGTATGCTTTGGTACTATTGGTAACATAATCCATGTATTTATATTCAGTGCGCCAGCAAGATGGACTAAATCACTTTCGATGGATACAACTAAGTCTAAGTTTTTTATAACTCCTGATAAATCATCAAAGTTATCAAATTTCTCTAGATCTATTATATTATGTCCGCTCTTCTGAAAAATTAGATTCAAACCATCATGAGGAACACTTATTTGCTTATAATTTGATAGTGAACTATTTGCATTGATCATTACTCCAACATTTTTTTTAGTGCTAACAGTTTCTGCGACAGTATTATTCTTAATATTTAAATATGGAAATACCTGAGTATCCATATCAGGACTCCACTCTAGAACTTTTGGGATTGATATGAGATACACGAAATAATCATAATCAGTTGTATCTCCATATTCAATAACTTCTTTAATCCAGTCTTGATGTTTCAAGATATTCAGTGTTTCAGGCTGAGACATTAAAATAACTTCTGCACCTTCTACTGCAAGCTGTTTTGCAAATCTTATATATTGAAAAGTTTCTCCTATAGACTGCTCAGCTACTATCAGAATTCTTTTATTCAATACTTCTTGGCCGGTCCATTCAGGGCTAGTAAATTGTAAATTATAAACTTCTGCTGGTAATTTTCGTCTCCATTCATATTCTTTCCAGCCCTCTTTATAATTGCCAGTAAGCAATAGACACATTCCTAGATTAATATGAGGTTCAATATAATCAGGGTATGTCTCTATACAAGATTTATAAAAACTTATAGCTTGATCGAATTTTCTTAACTCTTCATATATTATTCCTATCATTAACTGACAACCAATATGATCAGGAGTTAAGGATAAACATTTTTTAAAAGAATCTAGAGCATCATTAAATTTTTCAATTTGTCTATATGCTTCGCCTAAATAAAAATGGACCTGCGATATATCTGCTTTTAAATTAATAACTTTTTTGAAGGCAATAATTGATTCTCGATAATCTTTTTTAGAACTTAATGCACAACCCAAAGATATTAAAGCTCCAATATCATTAGGATTAATATCTAAGGATTTCTTTATAAATAAAATACTCTCCTTATAATTACCCTGGCTCATTCTGATGCATCCAATTATATGATTTGCATCAGCATTATTATTTTTGGAAAGTATTTGCGAACATATCTCTTCTGCTTTGCTATATTTTTTTTGACTGAACGCGTTAATTGCATTTGTGATTTGTTCTTTATAAAGATCGCTATTTGACATTTTCAATATTTAATAAAATTCTTGATAAAAAAAAGAGGACCGAAGCCCTCTTTAAAAATTAATTTTTTAGTTATGCTTGATAAGCAAAAGGTCCTGACAGACCAACTCTATCTGCTGTTGTATTCCATGTTCTACCATGATCTGAATACTCTTGCTTGCTGGTCATGTTTACATCAACTGGAAATCCAGGATTTATTGCAAGCGGATGATAATTACATTGTGCAACTTTGCCATCTCCACTTTCAACACCAGCCATATCCCAGCCACCGGCACCACTAACTTCTAAAGTTTGTTTTGTGCCATCTTTTTTAAAGTTAATTGCTGCTCTTTTTACACCAATAACTTCACCTACTAAGCTAGCTATGACACCTAAGTGGCCGCCATGTTTTCCACCCCATAGTTCTTCAATAGCAGTCGCTTGTTCATCTGTTGCATTTTCATCAATATACAATGCTAACTGGAATCCGCCATCAGTAAGATTTGGGCCTGGCGCATGCAACCATGCTGAGACTTTTAACCCATCTAACTTAACATCACCTAGATTACCTTTACTGATATCCCATACAAGCATTGCCTCGCAAAAACCTTTTGTTGGGCTTTGTAGGTATAAACATGGGCACATTAGATCGCAATTACAGCTTTCTGCATAATCCCCTTTTAAACTCCAACTCATAATCTTCTCCCGTTAATTAACATATTAATCATCACATAATATCCATTAAAAATCTATTAATTGTAGAACTATCTATCTAAGAACATTAGAAAACTCTAATGTTTAAAATTCAATTAATACTATGAAGAGAAATTAATTTTGCTACAGTAATAGATGGGGGAAATATGAAGAAAAGCTTTTTTAGCAGACATGCATCTGCGCTCAGTATTAATAAAGGTGTTTCAACAACTAAGAGAGATATTAAATGGTATGAAAAAAGCGTACCTTGCAGATCAGCCTGTCCAGCAGATACGGATATACCCGGCTATTTAGAAGCAATTTATAATCATGATTATGAAAAAGCATACAAAATTAATTTAGAAGATAATGTTTTTCCAGGTATTCTTGGAAGAGTGTGTTCTCGACCTTGCGAGGATGCGTGCCGACATAGTGATGATGCAAATGGTGAATCAGTATCAATATGTTTTTCCAAAAGATCAGCGGAAACATTTCATCAATCCAAAAAATTTAAACTAAAAAACTACAGCCATAAAACTAATAAAAAAATATTAATAATTGGAGCAGGTGTAGCTGGTCTCACAGCAGCTAGAGAGTTGTCAAGATATGGCCATGATGTAGAAATTATTGAGAGACATAGCTCTCCAGGTGGGATGCTAAATCAAGGGATTCCAATATTTAGATTACCCAGAGATGTTATCGACAAAGAAATAGGTCAGATTTTAGAACATGGTATAAAAGTTCACTATAATAAAAACATCAAATCTTATAAAGAAGTAGAAGAATTATCAAAAAAGTATCATGCGGTTGTATTAGCGCTTGGTACATTAAAACCGAATAAAATTAATCAAGAATTTTCTAAATCTGAAAATGTTGAAGATGGATTAGATTTTTTACTTCGAGTAAATGAATATCAAGATAAATATGTAGGCAAGGATGTTGTTGTAATAGGTGGTGGATATACAAGTATGGATTGCGCAAGGACTGCACTCAGGTTAGGTGCAAAATCTGTAAGAACATATTATAGACGAACAACTGATGATTTAGTCATCTTGCCTGGCGAACTAGATGAGCTTATAAATGAACATGGAAAAATGATCTTCAATGCCCAGCCACTTAATATCATCAAAAGAAATAATAAGTTAACAGGATTGGAATTAATTAAAACTAAATTAATTAAACGCAATGGAGTTTATCAACTAAGAGATATTAAGGGAACAGAATTTAAAGTGAAGACTGATCATATTATTCTTGCGATTGGTCAAAAACAACATCTACCTTTATCTAAAAGTAAAAGGAAAAATATTTTTTCTGTTGGGGATTTTGCAACTGGGGCTTCTACGTTGATTAATGCGATTGCTCATTCAAAAGATATAGTCAAACAAATAGATAAGTCTTTAATGAAAAGAGATCTGTTTAACTCTGAGATTAAAGTTACAAATATAAAGACAACTGGTAGAAATCTAAAATTGAACTATATTCCTATACATGAAATGCCCACAGTTAACATAAATCAAAGAACATTTAAGCGCGAAGTCGAAAAAGGCTATCGAAAAGATCTATCTCATAATGAAGCTTCAAGATGTTATCTTTGTCATTATAAGTTTGAGATTAATAATGATCTTTGCGTTCTGTGCGATGAGTGTCTGCTGGCTAAACCCATTAAAGATTGTATTGTTGAAGTCAGTGATGTCCAATCGCTCAAAGATGGAGATGTTTCATATAAGAGAATACGTCCTAAAGAAAGTATCGGTGTATATCATGGTAAATTACTAATCGATCATAAGAAATGTGTACGTTGTGGCGAATGTGAGAGAGTCTGTCCAACTAATGCAATATCAATTCAGAAAGTTGAAAAACAAAATTATGTTAAAGTCTAAAATTAAAAAATATAAGGTGACCTGTCCGCATGATTGTCCAGATACCTGCTCTCTGGAGGTAACAGTTGATACTAAAACTAAAAAAGCAATTAAGTTAATTGGTGATAAGACTCATCCTATAACCAAAGGCTTTCTTTGCAATAAAGTAAATCACTATCTTGACTTAGTTTATAACAAAAATCGTGTTTTGTACCCCCATGTAAGAGTAGGACCAAAAGGCAAAAAAGGAAAACTCAAAAAAGTTTCTTGGGATTTTGCACTGAAAACAATTGCTAAAAAACTAAAAGCTATTGAAAAAAAATATGGCGCCGAAGCTATCCAGCCATATAGCTACTCTGGAACGCTAGGGATGCTCGGCTACTGGGGGATGTCTGAAAGATTTTGGAATAAGATGGGCGCGGCCAGGCTAGGCAGAACTATTTGTATAGCTGCAGCCTCAACAGCTGG
>JBJKYE010000008.1:0-8696 GCA_045561195.1 Gammaproteobacteria bacterium
TTCTACCTAATTTTGATAATGTAATATGATCAAAAATTGGCGCCCATAAAAACTTTAGTGAATATGGAAGCCCAACTAATGCAAATAAGCCTATAGTAGACTTCGAAACACCTTCATCAGTTAACCAAGCTTGTAACAGAGTAATAGTTAGTAATAATGGAACTCCAGAAACAAAACCCATGGAAAGAGTAATAAGCATTTTCTTTTCAAGATATGGATTAACGGAAGAGATTATGTCCTTTATCATTTTACAGTTTATACTCCATGATCAATGGAGAATGATCAGAGAACCTTTTATTTTTATATATTTTTGCATTTATTGGTTTTACAGTATCATGTGGTGAAATAACTTGATAATCTATGCGCCATCCTACATTATTATCCCATGCTCTTCCACGATTAGACCACCATGTATAGTTATCAGGTTTATTATTTACAACCCTAAATGCATCAATAAAACCATAACTATCAAAAACTTTATCAAGCCACTCCCTTTCTTTAGGAAGACAGCCTGAATTTTTTTGATTAGATTTCCAATTTTTTATATCAATCTCTTTATGCACAATATTCCAATCACCAGAGATTATAGTCGGCTTTTTACTTTTTTTTATTTTTTTCATATATTTTTCAAATTTTTCCATAAATTGATATTTGAGATTTTGCCTTGTTTCACCAGATGAACCTGAAGGAAAATATACTGATATCATTCTTATCTTTGATAACTCAATTTCTATAAATCTACCCTCATCAGAGAAGATTTTAGACCCAAAGTTTTTGCTCACTTTAGTACTCTTTTCTTTGCTATATATACATACTCCACTATATCCTTTCTTTACTGCTTCGGACTGATATTTTGTATACTCTGGTAATACAAATTCTTGAAAATCAATCTGTTCTTTTGTAGCCCTAACCTCTTGTAAACAAATAACATCTGCTTTTGTTGTCTTGAGCCATTTAAATAGGCCTTTTTTTTCGCTAGCTCTTATGCCACAGACATTTAATGTTAAAACTACCATATTCTTTTATACTCTATGTTAATATATCTATATTACTAGAAATTGAGATGAACAACCTTAAAAAACAATTTATAGAATTCACATTAAATCATGAAATACTACGTTTTGGCAGTTTTACATTAAATTCCGGCAGAGAAAGTCCATATTTTTTTAACACAGGGTTATGTAATGACGGCCACTTACTCAGTTCCCTTGCTGGTTTTTACTCAGAATCAATAATTACAAATTCGCTCGATTATGATTTTTTATTCGGCCCTGCGTATAAAGGGATTACATTAGCAACATCAATAAGTCAGACACTGTATACTAAACATAATATTAACAAGCCATATTGTCATAACCGTAAAGAAGCAAAAACTCATGGAGAGTCTGGTATCTTTGTCGGCACAAAACCTAGTGGGAAAGCATTGATTGTTGATGATGTTATTTCTTCAGGTAAATCGATAAGTGATAGTATAAACCTTCTTAAAAAAAATGATGCACAACCATCATCAGTATTAGTAGCATTTGATAGGATGGAAGTTGGCAATGAGGATCGAGCATCAAAAGAACTTAATGACGATCATTCTGTAAAAGTATATTCCATCATAACGTTAGAGGACATAATCGATTATATCAAAACTGACAATTCTTTATCTCCTCATTTATCAGAGATGCAGAAGTACATATCTCAGTATAAGAGATAATTAATATATTAGACTTATTCCAACTGATATTGTCACAATCTGATAGATAATCTTTATTGTTCGATTACTCTTGGATAGAGACAGTCTAGCCCCTACGTAGCCACCTATCAAAGATCCTATGAATAGAACTGGTAATATATTCCAGTTAATTTCAGTTAACATTCCAAGTGTTATAGCACCAATGGAATTATAAAAGAAACCTACTACAATAAGTGTATATGCAATAGCATTTTTATAATCCATCTTATAAACAGAGATTAATATAATTGTAAATAATAATCCTGTGCCTGCAGAAAGAGACCCATTAAGTACTCCTGATATAAATACTAGTGTTAGACCAAATATTTTATAGTTACCACTGTTGTTATATCTGTTTTCTTCTCCATATTCTTTTTTGAATATAGTATATATCCCAATCGATGATATTAATATTCCTAATAATATTCTAGCTAATGTTTCATTGGTTAATGCTATTATGTTCGCGCCTATTATCACTCCTGGAACACCTACTAACAAAAAATGAATGATTAAAGTTTTATCAAAACTAATTTTCGTTGCAAATTTAGCAGTAGCACCTATACCAAGTGCCACAGTTGCAATTTTATGAACTGTTAATGCATTTATAAATGCAATATCGAAGAGTAGTAGGATTGCAGGAAGTTGAATAACACCGGCGCCTCCGCCCGAAAAGGCTGAAAAAATATTTGAAATTATAGAAACTATGAATAGAAATATATATTCTAGCAATCTATGACCTACGAATCATCGTTCCTATACCAGAATCTGTGAATAATTCTAATAAGACCGCATGATTTATAGTTCCATCTATCATTTGGACGTGTTCAACACCAGATGATACAGCTTCTAGAGCTGACTCTATCTTTGGCAACATGCCTTTAGAAATAACTCCTTTTTGTATAAGAGTCCTGACTTGATCTGCGTTAATAGATTTAATTAGGTTATTCTTCTCATCCAATATGCCGCTAGTATTTGTTAAAATAAGATACTTTCCTGCTTCAAGAATATGCGCCATTTTGCCTGCAACTAAATCTGCATTAATATTATATGTTTTCCCGTCATCTCCAATTCCGATCGGTGCAATTACTGGAATAAATGGTGAACCATCAAGTAGACTAACTACTTCTGGATCAATACTTTGAACTGTGCCGGTATTTTTAAAATCTATATTCTTAAATTCACCTTCCCCAATAACTTTTTTAGCTCTAATTAAGCCACCATCCTTACCAGAGAGACCGACAGCTTTGCCACCATGTGATGTAATAGAATTCACTATATCTTTGTTAACAAGGCCACCTAAAACCATTTCAATTATATGTACAGACTCAGGATCAGTAATTCTCAACCCATTTGCAAATTCAGATTCAATCCCTAGTTTTTTAAGATAAGATGTTATTTGTGGCCCACCGCCATGAACAATCACAGGATGCAGCCCTACTTGTTTGAGAAGAACCATATCTCTGGCAAAATTATTTCTCAGTGTATCATCCGTCATCGCATTTCCACCAAATTTTACGACTATAACTTTATTAGCTAGTTGTTGAATATACGGCAAAGCTTCAATGAGTACCTCAGCAGTAGTAGGTTTAACATCATTATTATCTCTATATGTAAATTTTTCTTTCTTCATTTTATTTAAAACGGTAGTTCTAGCTTATCATCTATTTTTAACATCTCTTCTTTAACTAAAGATTGAATCTTTGTCATTGCATCACTATCATCAGCTTCAAATCTTAACACAAGATTCGATGTTGTATTTGAGCATCTAATAAGCCCCCAACTGTCAGGATACACAATTTTTATCCCATCTATATCAATAATACTAGCATTATTGAATTTTGCTAGTTTTGCAAATAAATTCATGAATGTAAAATGATTATTGCCTTTAAATGGTATATTTATCTCTGGGGTTGTAATCGAATCTGGCAAACTATTTAATATATTAAGGTTATCACCTTCTTTGTGCAGTATCTCCAATAGTCTAAGTGATGCATATATCCCATCATCAAATCCACCCCACCTATCTGCAAAAAAAATATGACCGCTCATCTCTCCACCAAGGGATGCGTTTTCTTCTATGATAGCTTTCTTTATAAATGAATGCCCTGTCTTTGATAGTATAGGTAAACCTGAGTTTTTAATTATTTCTTTTTCTACATGTTTTGAGCATTTAATATCATAAACTACTTTTTTGCCAGGAGAATCTTTTAGAATACTCCTACTGTATAATATCAATAATTGATCAGGCCAGATCATTTTACCTTTATTCGTCACGACGCATATCCTGTCGCCATCACCATCATATGCAAAACCTATATCAGATCTATTTTTTACAATATTGTTTTTTAGATCTAGTAGGTTTCCTTCATCAGTTGGGTCAGGAGGATGATTTGGGAAGTTCCCATCTACATTTTCATAAATAATATCAAAGTCAATATTTAGCGCATCAAAAACTTTTCTTGTTATGGCTCCAGTTATACCGTTACCACAGTCTATACATACTTTTAACTTAGATTTGATATTTATATCATCTTTAATATCTTGAATATAATTATCCAGTACTGCATCATTTTTAATTAATTTTCCTTGAACCTCATTCTTTTTAAATTCATTAGAAATAATAGATTTATATATTTCAATGATATGATTATCAAATAATGTTTTATTATTTATAACCATTTTGATGCCATTATAACTAGATGGATTATGACTACCCGTAATCATTAGACCATTATCAATATCTAACCTTTTTAATGAATAATATAGTAATGGTGTTGGAAGAGATCCAATATCTATAACATCCACGCCCATAAAAGTAAGACCAGAAATTAGGCTTTGTTTGAGTGATGGGCCTGATATTCTGCCATCCATGCACACGCAAGTTTTAGGATCATCTGACTGTTCTGCTATCTGTTTACCTATTGCTTTGCCAATTAATAAGAAAGTCTCTTCATTAAGATCATCAGGATATATGCCTCTTATATCATAGGCCCTAAAGATATCTTTATTAATATTCAATATTATTTTTTCCCTGATGAGCCGAAACCATCAGAGCCCCGTATAGATTTTTCAAATGTATCAACAACTTTTAATTTAGGTTGGTCTATGGTTATGAAGATTAGTTGAGCTATTCTATCATATGGCTCAATTTTATACTCAACATCGCTCCTATTCCAGCAAGATACGAATAACTGTCCTTGGTAGTCAGAATCAATTAAACCCACAAGATTACCTAAGACAATGCCATGGTTATGCCCCAGCCCTGATCTTGGAAGTATTAAACCAGCATATGATTGATTTTCTATATGGATTGATATTCCAGTTGGTATCAATTCAGTTTTATTACTTTTTAAGATAAGTTCAGATTCTAATGAAGCCCTTAAGTCAAGACCAGCAGAACCTTTTGTTGAAAAAGTTGGTTTATCTTTTAATTTTTCGTCTAGTAATTTTATTTTAACTTCATTTAACATTTTTATTTACTAAGCTTATCTTTGAGGAAAATTCCTCTGCTACAATATTTAGGATCTTTATAGCAATTTCTGATTTTTTACCTTCTGGGATCTCAATTGCTTTTTCTTTAGTAAATATCGTAACTTTGTTAAAATCAGACTCAAAACCTAGTTTTAACTCATGATTGGCAATATTACCAACAATCATATCTAAATTCTTTTTTATCAATTTATCTTTAGCATTCTTGTTAAGAGAATCAGTTTCAGCTGCAAAGCCAACTGTAAATAGATCTCTGTATTTCTCTGAAATAGAACTGATTATGTCAGTCCCTCTAGTGAATTCTATGGAAATATTATTTTCATATTTTTTATATTTAGTTTTAGAATAATTAACAGGCTTATAGTCAGCAATTGCTGCAGTCGATATTAGAATGTCAAAATCTTTTGCATTAGACATCACAGTTTTGTACATCTCTTCAGAAGTTTCGACATATTCTGTTTTAATATCTTTGATAGGATCCAATGACACTGGTCCTGATATTAGCTTAACTGAAGCCCCCATAACTTTAGCAGCAAGCGCAACTTCATAACCCATCTTACCTGAACTATAGTTACTCATAAATCTAACAGGGTCTATTGGTTCTCTTGTTGGTCCTGCGGTTACCAGTACCCTTTTACCTGAAAGTAAAGCTGACTTATTTTGACCTTTAATATCCTCTATAATCTGCTCAGGACTTGTCATTCTTCCATAACCTATATCACCACATGCATGTGTTCCATAATTAGGACCAATAATATTAATATCTGCTTCTTTTAACTTTTTAACACTAGACTGACTTACTTTATTATTCCACATGTCTGGGTTCATAGCAGGAGCAACAAATATTTTTTTAGTGAACGCTAGACATATAGTAGAAAGAAGATCATCACCATGCCCATTTGCAAGCTTGTTCATAAAATTTGCAGTACATGGTGATATTAGAATAATATCTGCCCACTTTGCAATATCTAAGTGTCCGAAATTACTGAGTGTATTTGAATGTTCATCCTCACTAATGACTTTATTACCTGACAAAGATTCTAATGTTGTTTCTGTTATAAATAGCTCTGAACTTTTTGTCATTACGACCTTAACATTACAGCCTTCTTTCTTAAGCCGGCTCGATATATCAGCAGCTTTATATGCTGCTATACTACCTGTTATCCCAAGTAAAACATTTTTATTCGTAAGTATATCCATAATTCATCATTGTACTTGTTTTAAAAATTCTATTAAAGATTGTATTTGTTTTTTGCTATGATCGCTAGTTAAATTGATCCTTATAAGATCTTTATTCAATGGTACAGTAGGATATCTTATTGCTTGAATATAAATATTTTTCATCTGAGCTTTCTTTTGTATGCTCATAACTCTTTTTGAATCACCTATGTGCATAGTTTGAATTGGTGAATTAGAAAAACTTACTTTGATATTATTTTGTTTAGCTAAATCTTTAAAGAGGTTTATATTACTTTCAAGCCTCTTTGTGATTGATTTGTTTTTCATAATATAATTAATACTATCCAAAGTAGTACTTGCTAATGCAGGTGGCAATGATGTTGAGTAAACATAAGGTTTAGATTTTTGGATCAATAAATCAATTAAATATTTAGACCCTGATATGAAAGCACCAAAGGTCCCTATGGCTTTTCCAAAAGTTCCAATATATGCATCTATATTTAATTTTGTTTTATCTAAACCATTTATCGAACTTGGGAAAATCCTGTTATCATATGTGCTTACTCCAAAGCCATGAGCATCATCTATAAATAATAAACATTTATATTTTTTAGCAATTGATGAAAGTTTTATAAGATCAGATTTTTCACCTGTCATGCTAAAAACACTATCAGCAAAAATAATTTTATCTTTAGAATTACTAGATAAAATCTTCTCTTCTAGATCCTTATAATTTAGATGCTGATATCTTATTAACTTTGTGTTTGATAATCTAGAGCTTTCAATAATAGAGTTATGATTTTCTCTATCTTGGAAAACATCAATCTTATTTTTTGATACTGCATTTAATAGGCCAACATTTGAAAGATAACCAGAATTTGTTACTAGAGTTGATTCAAACCCTAGTAGTCTTGATATTCTTTTCTCTAAATTTAAATGAGCTATACTATATCCACTGATAAGTGGTGATGAACCTGAGCCTATACCATATTTAGATATATTGGCTTTTAATTGATTTTTTAGATATGGTGAATTTGCAAGATTTAGATAATTGTTGCTAGAAAAGTTACTAAGATTTCTATTATTTACTTTTAAATATACATCTTGAGCCGACCTAGTTGATATTCTCTTTCTGTAGCGACCTTCTTTTTTGAGTTGCTGGATTGTTTTTTTATAATCTGTCACTTCAGGGTTATACTATATTAGATATTTTTGACGGCTATATTTATGTCATCAAGTTTTTTCTGTTCAATTTCTACTGTTTCAGAATTATCAATAGACATTGTTTTTATTTTGAGATTTTTCAATAGTTTCTGATCATGCTCAATAGTTGAATTTTTTGTAGTTAATAATTCTTCTCCATAAAAAATGGAATTAGCTCCTGCCAAAAAACACATAGCTTGCATATGATCATTCATTGTATCCCTTCCAGCTGATAACCTTACAAATGATCTAGGCATAGCTATCCTAGCTAGCGCTATCACTCTTATAAAATCGAATTCATCTACATCTTGATTATCAAAATATGGTGTCCCTTCCACTCTTACTAGTCTATTTATGGGAACTGATTCTGGATGCATATCCAGATTTGCAAGCACTCTCACTAATTCAATTCTATCTATATTCTCTTCGCCTAAACCCAAGATTCCTCCGCTACATACTTTTATTCCTGCGTCTCTAACATGTTGTAGAGTGTTCAATCTATCTTGATATGTTCTAGTTGTGACTACTTTCTTATAGTAATCCTCTGATGTATCTAGATTATGATTGTAGTAATCTAGCCCTACATTTTTCAATTCATCAGCTTGTGTGTCAGTTATCATACCCAATGTAACGCAAGTCTCAAGACCCAGGGCTTTAACTTCTTTGACCATCTCTTTTACTTTAGCAAGATTACTCTGAGTTAGATTTCTCCATGCTGCGCCCATGCAGAATCTTGATGCGCCATTATCTCTAGCATTTTTTGCTTGTTTAATAATATCTGAGAGAGGTAAAGTTTTTTCAAGATTTATATCCGTGTCATATCTTATACTTTGAGAGCAGTACTTGCAGTCCTCAGGGCAACCTCCAGTTTTTATAGACATAAGTGTGGATATTTGTATTTCATTTGGATTATGATATTTACGATGTACCGATTGTGCTTTCCATAGTAAATCATTAAATGGGAGATCATAAATATCTTTCAATTCTTTTGTGGTCCAATTATTTTTTATATCAGTATTTTTCATTTTCATCAAATATAAGTAAATAGTAGACCAAAAGTAATTATTAATCCAAATATATTATTATTTTCAAAAGCAGATACGCA
>JBJKYE010000009.1:0-8587 GCA_045561195.1 Gammaproteobacteria bacterium
ACTTATACACTTTATAAACATCTTATCCACAACTTGTAAACAAAAAAAACACAAGATATTGTGTTTTAAATTTATTACAACCACAATAATTAGTGTTATAATTTAATCTTCATCAACAGGAATAAGAATAAAAAATGACAGAAGAATTACAGAATAATACCCTCTCAAATAAAGCTGAGAAACAAATAATCACTGATAACGCTAGCCTGCCACCAGTACCAGGCAAGTATAGAGTCATGCGTAGAAATGGAAAAGTCACATCTTTTGATTTAGATAAAATCGTCGTTGCAATGACCAAAGCTTTTTTAAGTGTAGAAGGAAGTAGCGCAGCAGCATCCACAAGAATACACAATGAGGTTGAATCGCTAGCCGCAAAAGTTGATATGGCCATAAAGAGAAGATTTCCTGAGGGCGGAGTAATTCACATAGAAGATATACAAGATCAAGTTGAATTGGCTATCATGCGTGCAGGTTATCAAGATGTCGCTAGATCATATGTGCTCTATAGAGAAGAAAGAAGCCAAGCAAGGAGCTCTAATCAGATCGAAAGTGTGGATGATTTACCTATCACTAAAGCTGTTATCAACGAAGACGGGACTTCTCAAGACTTAGATATTGTCAAACTCAGATTAATTATAGATGAAGCTTGTTCAGGAGTTGAAGATGTTTCTTCTGAGGCCGTGTTCGATCTGATTGATAAAAATATTTATGATGGTATAAAAAAAGAAGATCTATCTAGCTCGATCTTAATATCAATTCGTCCTTTAATAGAAAAAGATCCAAACTATTCATACGTCGTAGCAAGACTTCTCTTGAGTAGCTTATATGAGGAAGGGTTAACATTTTTGAATTTCAAAAATAATTCTCCAACGATCAAGGAAATGTCTAAATCATATCCAGACTATTTTAAAGCATACATCACCAAAGCCGTAGAATTGGAATTAATAGATAAAGAATTATTGAACTACGATATGGATCTAATAGCGAAAAATATTAATCCTTCCAAAGATTTAGCTTTTACATATTTAGGTTTACAAACTTTATATGATAGATACTTTATCCATGAACAAGGAAAGAGGTTTGAGTTACCGCAAGCATTTTTTATGAGAGTTGCGATGGGACTTGCCATCAATGAGGAAAATAGAGAAGAAAGGACTATAGAATTTTATAATTTAATTTCATCATTTGATTTTATGTGCAGCACGCCAACACTATTTAATTCTGGAACACTAAGACCACAATTATCTTCTTGTTACCTATCTACTTTGCCGGATGATTTAAAAGGAATTTTTGAAGGTATAAGTGACGATGCAATGTTATCTAAGTTTGCCGGAGGTTTGGGTAATGATTGGTCTCAAGTTAGAGCTTTAGGATCACATATAAAAGGAACCAATGGTCAGAGCCAGGGCGTTATACCTTTCTTAAAAGTTGCAAATGATACTGCTGTTGCAGTCAACCAAGGTGGCAAGAGAAAAGGAGCAATGTGCGCTTACTTGGAGACATGGCATTTAGACATAGAGCAGTTCTTAGAATTAAGAAAGAATACTGGTGATGATAGAAGAAGAACCCATGATATGAATACAGCAAATTGGATACCTGATCTTTTTATGAAAAGAGTACATAACGATGAAGGCTGGACACTGTTTTCTCCAAATGATTGCCCCGATCTTCATGATTTAACGGGTCTTGAATTTGAAAAAAGATATAAAGAATATGAAAGACAAGCTGAAGAGGGCAAGATATTAAATTTCAAAAGCGTCAAAGCTGTTGATCTTTGGCGTAAGATTTTGAGCATGTTGTTCGAAACTGGTCACCCATGGATAACATTTAAAGATCCTTGCAATCTAAGATCACCTCAACAACATGTAGGCGTGGTTCACTCTTCTAATCTTTGTACTGAGATAACACTAAATACATCCAAAGACGAGATAGCAGTTTGTAATTTAGGTTCTATTAATCTGGCGGCTCATATCGATGAAAACAAACAGTTAGATGTTAAGAAACTTGAGATAACAATCAGAACCGCTATGAGAATGCTTGATAATGTAATTGATTATAATTATTACAGCGTAGAAAAAGCTAAAAATTCTAACGCAAAACACCGTCCTGTGGGTCTCGGACTCATGGGCTTTCAAGATGCTTTGTATAAGTTAAGAATTCCATATGCTTCAGAGGAGGCTGTTGATTTTGCAGATGAGAGCATGGAATATATCAGTTACTTTGCACTTCAATCTTCAATGGAACTTGCGATAGAGAGAGGTCCTTATCAAACTTTTGATGGGTCACTATGGAGTCAAGGCATCTTGCCGATAGATAGTTTAAAAAATTTCAAAGAAGTACGCGGCAAGTATCTCGATGTTAATATGTCTCAAAACTTAGATTGGGATAGCTTGAGGGATAAAATTAAAAAAAATGGTATGAGAAACTCTAATAGTTTAGCGATTGCACCAACGGCAACTATTTCTAATATCTGTGGAGTAGCCCAATCTATTGAGCCAACGTATCAAAACTTATATGTTAAATCCAATTTATCAGGAGAATTTACCGTTATAAATCCTTACTTAATCAAAGATTTCAAAGATGCAAATATTTGGGATGAAGTGATGATAAAGGATCTAAAGTATTTTGATGGACAACTGTCTTCTATAAGCAGGGTTCCTGATGAATTAAAATCTATATATCAAACATGTTTTGAGATAGATACAAGGTGGTTAGTTGAAGCTGCTGCACGAAGACAAAAATGGATAGATCAATCTCAGTCATTGAATTTATACATACCAGATACCGATGGCAAGAAACTTGATAGTGCATATAAGCTTGCTTGGATAAGAGGTCTAAAAACAACGTATTACTTAAGATCACTCGGAGCTACTCATGTAGAGAAGAGTACATCTGATGGATCTAAATTAAACGCAGTATCAAATAGTAATAGTGACCAAGAAGTTAAACAGTGTCTAATCGATGACCCGGAGTGTGAAGCATGTCAATAATATATATAACAGCTATAGCTGTAATCTTACTTGTTATTGGAATTTATAGTTTTGTAGATATGAAAAGAAATAGTGAAGAATTAAAGTTTAAACAAGATTCATTTTCACCATATGTATGGGGTGAGTCAATAAAAATTAAAGGTGATAAAAATGTATAACTGGGACGACCCAATAAATGAGGCTTTAAATAAGCCAGAGGAAGTGAAAGCTCCTCCAGTAATTAGAGAACAGCCGAAAGAATCCTCTAAAATAAAATCTGAAAGTACAACAGATGTAAATGAAGGATATACCGGCATGGAAGATTTAGAAAAAGGTGCAGGGAGAATCCAAGTAGATGATAAAGCTATAATAAATTGTAGAGCTGATCTCAACCAACTAGTCCCGTTTAAGTATGATTGGGCATGGCAAAAATATTTGGATGGATCTGCCAATCATTGGATGCCTGAAGAAGTACCTATGCATGATGATATTAAATTATGGCAAGATCCTAAAGGTCTTACGGAAGATGAGAGAAAAATAGTTGAAGTTAATTTAGGTTTCTTTTCAACAGCAGATTCTTTGGTTGCTAATAATCTAGTCCTTGCGGTTTATAGACACATTACTAACCCGGAATGTAGACAATACTTGTTGAGACAAGCGTTTGAGGAAGCTATTCATACACATGCATACACATACTGTGTTCAATCACTGGGCTTAGATGAAAGTAAAATATTCAATATGTACAGAGAGATACCTGCAGTCGCGACTAAAGCTGAATGGGCGTTGCCTTTCACTCAGAGTTTAGGTGATCCAAATTTTAGAACTGGGTCTTCAGAAAATAATCAAAGATTACTCAGAGACTTAATAGCTTTCTATGTTGTTTTTGAAGGTATATTCTTTTATGTAGGCTTCACACAAATTCTATCAATGGGAAGAAGAAATAAGTTAACCGGTGTGGCACAACAATTTCAATATATATTGAGAGATGAGTCCATGCATATGAATTTTGGTATTGATGTTATTAATCAAATCAAACTTGAAAACCCAGAATTATGGACAGAAGAATTTCAATCTGAAATGATAGAGCTCATAAAAACTGGCGTTGATCTAGAGACTCGATATGCTTATGACACAATGCCTAAGCCTATTCTGGGAATGAATGCTAACCTTTTTGAGGAATATATTAAATTCATTGCTAATAGAAGATTCGTACAAATTGGTTTACCAGAACAGTATCCTGGGGCAAAGAATCCTTTCGAATGGATGTCTGAGATTATGGACTTGAAAAAAGAGAAAAACTTTTTTGAAACTCGTGTCACTGAGTATAAAGTTGGTGGCCAACTAAAATTCTAATTCTTACATATCAGAAGAACTTATTTTTTAAGTAAAACAAGTTCTTCTGGTTTTTTGACTATTAGTTTCATCATCATAAATATCGTAATTGAAAATATTATTGTGGAAAGTAAAGTCTCATCAAAAAATGGTATTCCAGCTACATAGCATGATATTAAGCCTTGTAAGTCCATAGTATAAGTTGAACCGATTGCCCATACTCCAAAATTACTTATTATATAAAATATTGATGGCGATATAAGCGATGCAGCAAGAACAGATTTAGCGCTAAGTTTATTCATGACGATGGGACTTATTAAACCGATCATAACATATGCTCCATAGACAAAAACCATAGAAGAATAAATCCCTATATATAGATCACTAATCAGTTGAGATAATAGAATCACGAAAACACTTAATAATTTATTACGGATTAAATAACCTGTGAATATAATTAGAGCTATTGTAGCTGTAAAATTAGGAATCTCAGTAATCATACGAGATAGTATAAGCAACGATAACATTATTATAGGTATTATTAAGCTCATCCTCATTTTTAGAAACTCCTCGATATACTTACGTTGTAAGATCTCCCTTCACTGTTGTAATTATGCGCCTTTCGATATTTCTTATCAAAGATATTATTGAATTTAAATTGAATATTATAGTCATCACTTTTTCTTAAAAAGATTGCATTAACACTAGTATAGCCACCTAATTTATTATTATCATAAATAGAGTTATCACTGTTTGTCTCAGATATAGTAGATATGCTAATAATATTATTTAAATTATAATTATAATTAAATTTACCTACTAATTTGTTAGCTGGTCTACGAGACAATTTCACATTGTTTGTTAAATCCCTAGCATTTATAAAGCTATAATCTAACTTATAATTTAATTTTTTATAAGAGTTATAAAAACTAAATTCTAATCCTTCAATTTTAGATCTATTAATGTTTTGCATTACTGACCCGTCTGACTCAATAAGATTAGTAATATTATTATTAAATAGAGTTACAATAAGTCCAGATGTATTGCCTAATTTATATTTTAAAGAAATTTCTCTAGAAACAGACTCTTCTGGCTCTAAATTTGGATTTCCACCATAGCCATATAAATCTGTACCATCTGGTGATCTAAAGGATTTACCTATACCAGCAATTATTTTTGATCTGTCACTTAAATTATAACCAACATTGAAGTTGCCAGTCAAAAATCCTCCATATAAGCTATGATTTATGTATCTTGAACCAAGATTATAGAGTGTGTTATCTGTGCTGTATTCTGATTGGGCATAATATTCAATAATTGTATTACTTTTATTAAATTTTGTTCCATACGATAATTCATATAAAGCTTCACCAGTATACATTGCGCCTAAAATTGTATTAGTACCATTTAGATTATAATAATTTTTCTCTAAATTAATCTGATAATTTTCTGTATGACTATAATCAGTTGCTCCAGATGAATTTTGATTTATTTTATTTTGTTTTTGAATAAAAACTACATTAGATTCTGATCCTTCATATTTTCTATTCCATGCTAGTTTTATATGACTATCTTTATGATCTTGATTTAAATTACTTCCAAAACTATCATATTCTGTATTACCATCGCTTTGGTAAAAATTTATATTAAATAGATTATTATTTTGATTAAAAAAATAGTTTATATCAATGTTCTTATTTTCATAACCATGATTCTTTGTTGATGTAACTTTAGCTTTGTAACCATCAGTTTTAACATTCATAAAATTAACTGATAATTTATGATTATTAAAATTAAAGCTCTTTTGAAAACCTATCTTGTTGATCTCATCTCTTCCAGTTCCAAAGTATATTTTTCCTTGTTTAGATTCTATGTCTTTTTTTGTAATAATATTAATTACTCCCCCTATGGTGCTTCTACCATATAATGTAGACATGCTTCCTTTTGATATTTCTATTCGATCTAACATTTCAACAGAGATATGCTGAATGGAAGGAACACCGAGTGTCCCAGGATTTAATTCAACTCCATTAATTAAAACCTTAGTATGATTACTCTCAGTACCTCTCATAAATATTGATTTTGTTTGACCATGACCACCATTACTACCAATATTAATTGAACTTGAGTTACTTAAAATTTCATCGACTGATGCATATCCTAGTGCGCGCATATTCTCAGATGTAATAACTTCGATCGAGCTCAATGAATCAAATATAGTTGCATCTCTTTGACTTGGACTTACTAATATTTGATTAAGATTAGATTCTGAATGAACCACATTATGCGATAAGCATAATAATATTATTAATATTTTAATATTTTTAAACATGTTGCTCCTTTTTTTTAAAAAGGACACAGATACAAGTAGACTGCCATGATTATAGCAGCTATACCCACTGTAAAAGCATCCACCGCTTTATGGGTTACTCATTATTTGGCATTCGGACTGTTATACCGTTGCGGGGGCAGTGATAGAATCTTTACTATCTTTCCCAAACTTATGAGTATTAATTTTTAATACCGATTCCTTTGGATAGTATCATTAAGGCAACAAAAAATAAAATTATTATTAACATAACAATAATAGAGAGAGATAATATAAGACTAGTTTCTTCTAGCCCTAAGAATGCGAGTCTATAAGAACTAATAATGTATGCAATAGGATTAAATACTGATATATCTTGCCAGACTTGAGGTAATGCATCGATTGAGTAAAATGTTCCACCAAGATAAGTTAATGGCGTTAGAACAAAGGTAGTTACAATATTTATATCGTCAAAACTTTTTGCATAAACAGCATTTATAAATCCAGCAGTTGAGAATAAAAAAGAAGTTAAAAAGGTAATTAAAATTACTAACCACATATTATAAACTGGAATGTCGGTAAACATAGTTGTAACAAGAAACACAGCTATGCCAACAACAAAAGCTCTTATGACTCCACCTGAGACATAGCCTAACAGTATTATATAATCTGGCACTGGCGAAACCATCATTTCTTCATGACTTTTTTGAAATCTAGAGCTATAAAAAGACCCAACAACATTCATATAAGAGTTTGAAATTATAGGCATAATCACAAGACCCGGGATTATATAGTCTATGTAGTTAAAATCGCTTATAACTCCAATTCTATCTCCTATGAAATTACCAAAAATTGTGATGTATAAAAATATTGTAATAACAGATGGCAAAATAGTTTGTATCCAAATTCTTGCAAATCTAACAAACTCTTTGCGTACTATGGTTTGATAGGCAATTAGAAATTCTTTTTTTATCATGATAGTTCTTCCTTAGTTAAGTCTAAGAAGAGTTCTTCAAGTCTGTTTCTCTTACTAATTATATTCACCACATTTATGTTTATAGAGCGAAGTTTTTCTATAATGTCAGTTACCGATAAGTCTTCTTCTGCAGTAATCTCACATGTCTTTGAGTCAATTTTTTTGAAACTATATCCTTGCGAATTAATTACACTTTCTAGATCTTCCAAAGTTTTAATTATATATGTATGTTTTTTTTTGATCTTGAAAATATCAGACATCGAAGAATTTTGTATGATATTGCCTTTATGAATAATAGCCAAATTTTTGCATAATCTTTCTGCTTCTTCAAGATAATGTGTTGTTAATATTATGGTGGTTCCTTGATCATTAATTTCTTGAAAAAAATCCCACATAGTAAGTCTAAGTTCTGTATCAACACCTGCTGTAGGTTCATCAAGTATTAGAATACTAGGGCTATGAATCATGGCCCTTGCTATCATCAATCTCCTTTTCATTCCCCCAGATAGCTCTCTTGGCGTATTTTTCCTTTTATCCCAGATTCCCAGTTGATTAAAAAGGGTATTGGTTCTTTTTTCGGCTTCCCTTCGAGTCAGTCCAAAATAACCACCCACATTAACCATTGTTTCTTCAATGGGTATAAATTGACACAAATTATATTCTTGTGGCACTAGCCCTATATTTCTTTTTGCAAAATCAGGGTTTTCTTGGATATTCTCTCCTAAAATATTCACTCTCCCTGAGGTTATATTAACTAAGGAAGAAATGATGCCTATTACAGTAGATTTTCCAGCACCATTTGGGCCTAAGAAAGCGAAAAAATCTCCTTTATCCACTGATAAGCTTATATCATGTAATGCTCTGACATTATTCCTATATATTTTATTTAACTTTATAATCTCTAGTGCTTTTTCCATACTTACACTCTAAAAACCCTGTTTTTTTTCCTAATTTAATTGACAATAATCTATAGTTACGTAAACTTATCGAGTTATAGCAGAT
>JBJKYE010000010.1:0-7194 GCA_045561195.1 Gammaproteobacteria bacterium
TACTATTTTTGGTGATTGCAAAAGTAGCAACTGTAGCAGTTCCAGTGTTACTAAAAGAGATAGTTGACTCTCTTAATAATGACAATACTTTATTAATTTTACCGCTTGGCCTTTTAATTGCATATGGCTCATTGAGACTCACTACAGCTTTTTTCAGTGAGCTTAGAGATGTTTTATTTGCAAAGGTTAGATACCATGCTGTGTATAAGATTTCAGTAAGAGTATTAGATCATCTCCATAAAATGTCTTTGAGATTTCATCTAGAAAGACAAACCGGTTCAATTATAAGAGATCTTGAAAGAGGAACTCAAAGCTTATCATCCCTAATTAATTATATGATATTTATTATTTTGCCAACATTTATTGAAGTCCTCCTTGTAGGAGCTATTTTACTTACAACTTATGAGTCTGCTTTTGCACTTATAATATTATTAACAATTATTATTTATATTATATTTACGTTAATGGTTACTAATTGGAGGATGAACTATAGACATGAGATGAACCGTCTTGACTCTAAAGCAAATTCTATTGCTGTTGATAGTTTGCTAAATTATGAAACGGTTAAGTATTTCAATAATGAGGAATATGAAATTAAACGGTATGGCGATGTTTTATTCAAGTGGGAGAATGCAGCAATGCAAAGCACAAAGACCATGTCATTGCTAAACTTTGGCCAAGCTGTAATTATTACCATTGGCGTAACAATTATAATGATTTTTGCATCATCAGGAGTTGTAGATGGGTCATTGACTTTAGGTGATTTAGTGCTTGTAAATGCATTAATGTTACAACTATTTGTACCTCTAAATACTTTGGGTATAGTCTATAGGCAGATTACATATGCTTTGGCTGATATGAATATGTTATTAAAATTATTAGACAAGAAGATTGAAATAGTTGATAAAAAAAATGCGCAAGATCTAGTTGTTAAGGCTGGAACTATAAAGTTTAAAAATGTATCTTTTTCTTATAACCAAAATAGAAGTATTTTAAAAGATATTTCTCTAGAGATACCTGCTGGTAAAAAAGTTGCAGTTGTTGGCCCCTCGGGTGCAGGAAAGTCAACCATAGGGAGACTACTTTTTAGGTTTTATAATGTCAGTGATGGCGTAATATCAATAGATGATCAAAATATCTTCAATTGTACTCAATATAGTCTTCATAAAAATATAGCTGTAGTCCCTCAAGACACAGTTCTTTTTAATGAAAGTATTTTATTCAACATACAATATGCTGACAATACTTCCAATAAAGAGGATGTGATTAGAGCAGCTAGGCTAGCGAATATTCATGATTTCATAGATAGTCTTCCTGATAAGTATGAAACAATAGTTGGTGAAAGAGGACTAAAACTCTCAGGTGGAGAAAAACAAAGAGTAGCTATCGCCAGAGCAGTTTTAAAAAAACCCAAAATTATATTATTTGATGAAGCTACCTCAAGCTTGGACTCAAAATCAGAAACTAAAATTTTAAATTCAATGAATACAATTTCAAAAGATATATCATCTCTAGTTATTGCCCATAGACTTTCAACTATTAAAGATGCTTATAATATTTATGTTTTAGATAATGGAGAAATAATTGAAAGTGGAACGCATAACCATCTTCTTAGTCTAAAAGGACTATATTCTCAAATGTGGAATCTTCAGAAAGAGACTATAGAATAAAAATTGATTGTCAATTAATTTACTTTGAGCAGCAATTATCCGAACCGTCGCAACAACCATCTCTGCAACAGCTGCTACTGCACTCTCCAGTCTTACAACCATCGCTACAACACCCATTAGCACAACAAGTATATTTGCAACATGTTTCAAGTTTATCTACATCAATCTGTTCTAGCATTTTATATCTCCTAATTTTCAGGATAATACAATATGACTACGAAATATAGACTTTTTCAATGATTCTCGAGAGAAATTCTTTATTTAAACTATGTGTTATTGATAATAATAGTATAAATAAAGGACATTTGGTAAGATTATAGCAAATCGAAAATAGATAGTGTTTTTTTGATAAAGAAATACGCTAAACCAAAATATCGAGTAACAAAAGTGCAATTTAATTAGCTAAGGAGAACTAAATGTTAAATGTATATTTATCAGGCGAAATACATACTGACTGGAGAGAAGAAATAATTAAGCTTTGTGAAAACGAAAAACTCTCAATCAATTTCTCGTCACCAAATACAGATCATGAATCATCAGACAACTGCGGAGTGGAAATACTTGGCAGAGAAGAAAATAATTATTGGAAAGATAAAAAAGGAGCAAGCATTAACTCTATCAGAACAAAAAAAGCTATCAAAGATAGTGATGTTGTTGTTGTTAAATTTGGCGAAAAATATAAACAATGGAATGCAGCGTTTGATGCTGGCTATGCTTCAGCTTTAAGTAAATCTATTATAGTAATACACGATAATGATCATCAACATGCGCTTAAAGAAGTTGATGCATCTGCTGTTGCTGTTGCTAAAGATCAGACACAGGTTGTTAGAATACTGAAATATGTTTTAGAAGGTTCATTATAAAGATCAATGGATAAAGACTTAACAGAAATAGATATTAGTGCAATTATTGAGATGGCTTTATCTGATGATGTAAGTTTTTCTTCTATTAAGGAACAATATGGGCTATCAGAGGATAGTGTTAAAAAGATTATGAAAAAAAATATTACGCATAATTCCTATAAACATTGGAGGAAGAGGGTCAAGTTATTCTCTGATAGAAGGAAACATTATAAGTAAATTTAATTATGGATAAAGAAAAAATTATTATTAGAGAATCAGTCCAAAACTATGGGACCTTAAGTATAATATTTGGGTTTATAGGTGTTTTTATTTTATCATTTATATTTAGCCCTCTTGCCTTTATTTTTGGCATACTTGCAATCACTAAGCATGAATATCTAGCTGGAACACTTGGAATATTTTTTTCAATTTTAGGTGTCTTGACATCACCAATATTAATGGCATTAATAAATATGCCAACAATAACTTATATACAACATGGAGTTTTACTATAATGATTGATTGCTTATTTTGTAAGATACAACAGCCGGGTTATGAAAAAGAGATAGTTGATGAAAATGAATTTTTCATTGCAACTAGGGATAGTTATCCCGTAACACCTCTTCATAGTTTAATAATACCTAGACGACACTTTGCTTCTTATTTTGAAATGAATGACGACGAGCAAGCAGTTGTTTTTAATATACTTAAAAGTCAACGAGATGAAATTCAAAAAATTGATCCAACCGTCACAGGGTTTAATGTAGGATGCAATGATGGCAAGAATGCTGGGCAATCTATTTTCCATCTACACTTTCATTTAATTCCAAGAAGGCAAGGTGACATAGAAAATCCAAGAGGTGGAGTTCGCGGCGTTATCCCGTCAAAACAAAAATATGTCCGTAAAAAAGATTAAGTATTGCTCCAAGAAATGTAAAAAAAATAAGTGCACTAAAAGGTGTAAATCTAGAGAAAAAAGCATAAAAAAATTAGAAAAACAATAGAATAAGAATTATTTTCTTCAAATGATTCTTGTAAATAATTTCTTTGAGATCATACTGAAAGTAGGAGGGAGATTATGATATTATCTATCATTACATTCTTATTCTTAATTTGGTTATTTTGTTGTGCTTTTAAGGAAAAATAAAAATTGAATGAAATCAGCTCAAAAAGGGTTATCGACTGGGACAACCAACTCAGAAAAGAAAGGGATCTTAAAAATCAACTTGGGGACTCATGGTCATTAAGTCAGGTTAAAGAACTCACAGGAAGCTTTAGAAGATTGACTGTCAAAGACAGAAGTATTATTGGCAAAGGTGTTCTGGAACAATGTGAAGAGTTTTATGTTAGTTTAGACGCTCTTGGCAAGAATGCATATAGTCAGATATGTAAAAAGCGAAGCGCTGCACACTTTTCTATTAATCGCGATAATTCTGATATAGATAATGATCCTGCCTATAAAGAATTTGCTAATTATGATAAAGAATTAGAAGATTTTAAAAAAAATAATGGATGGGATAAATTCAATACTAAGGACTAACTAATGCCGGTTATACTTCTTTTCGCGTTAACATTTCTATCGATATCATCTATTTCTTTTGCATCAACCTATGAAGATAAAAGCTTCTTATGCAGCACACGGAGTCATTCAGTTAAAGGCGGTTTTGTTTTTACGAACAGTGTTGAGGTAGTTAAATATAATATACTGGTTAGCAGTAATGGAAAAAAAATTATTAAAAAAACGTTGCATTGTTATAACAAAATTGATGATAGGGTGCTAATTTCGTTAGATAGTTTAATCAATGGTTGTGGCAAATATCATTCATATATTAACTCTGAGTCTTTAATCTATAATGTTCCATTTAAAGACAAGATATTATATGCTCAATGCAAACCTTATGATTCAAATCTAGAATCTAAGCTTGAGGAGTCACTTAATAAATAATCTATTCATAATCATAGAAAATATAGATAATATTATAGCCACTAAAACATCTTCTGCTGGCGAGGCAAGCGGGACTCCATAATTCCAGATAATCACTAGAACAAGCCATATTATAAAAACTATTATGTTTGCTCTATACATTTAACATCATTATTTTTTACAGAATTAACATAGCTGCTTACTCTGAATATTTCTATATCTTTCGACAACTTACTATTTCTAACAATGTCGCCCTCAAGCCATATCTTAATCTCATTATCTTTTAGAAGCACAGGTTTTCTATGATGAATCTCTTTAAACTTACTATCTGCCTGCTCGGTAATCACGGCACATCCATTGTCATTGTATATACCAGCAATATGTATAATATTATTCTTATTTGTATGATAATAAGGAACTTTTTTATTCTCTCTTCTCTCCCAGTCAAACCATCTCTTCCACTCATACCAACCATCTGTTATAAAAACACATCTTTTAGATTCTCTAAAAGATGGTTTTTCATTTAGAGTTTCAATTCTTGCATTAATTATATTCATGGGTTTTTTTGCCCAGCTTGGGGAATATGACCACTTCATGATATTTGGCCCGCTCGATAAAACAATAACCTCTGATGACGGGGCAACATTATAATTTGGTTTTATATCTATACCATATAACTCCTTAACTTCATCTTTATTTTTTAGAGTATATCTTCCACACATAATAGTTGATCGGTAAAAACCTATCCTATAAAATCATTAATCTAGATTGTTATTGAACAATACTCTACCCGCAACAGTTTTAAGTTTATTCATTGTATTTTCAGTCATTTTATCACGCGGTGTTATTATTGCTGTATCTAAAGATCTATGAGTATCATCATTACCATTTACACTTAAGTCAAGATTATCAATAATATCTTTAACCATTATCTTTGCTAGGATGGTGTTGTCTGATAATATTTTTAAAATTGAATCTATATCAATATGGTCGTCTTTAAATCTCCATGAATCATAATCAGTTACCATGCCTACTGTGCAATACCTAATCTCTGCCTCTTTAGCTAATTTTGCCTCAGGCATATTTGTCATACCAATAATATCTGCTCCCCATGATTTATAGAGATTTGATTCAGCTTTGCTAGAAAAGTGTGGCCCTTCAATAGCAATATATGTTGCTCCTTTTTTAAAATTAATATTTTGTTTTTTTAGAGACTTACAACAAAGTTCAATCAAATCAGTACTGGTTGGATGAGCCATTGACACATGAGCAATAATTTCTTCATCATAAAAAGTTTTTTTTCTTTGAGTTGTCAAATCAATAAATTGATCAACTAGTACGAAGCACCCAGGTGATAACTCCTCTCTCAGAGAACCCACAGCAGATATCGAGATTATATCTGTAACTTCTTTTTGTTTAAGCGCATCTATATTAGCGCGGTAGTTAATATTTGATGGTGAGATAGTGTGATCTCTTCCATGTCTTGGAATAAAACATATATCATGGGTCTTAAATTTTAAGGTAAGCACTTGGTCTGACGGTTTGCCCCAAGGAGTATCAACAGTTTCCCAAACGGACTTGATAGATCCATCAATATCATATAAGCCGCTGCCGCCTATAATACCAAGTTTCTTTTTCAATATTCTTACCTTTATGACTTGGGGCTATTTCATCTTATTCAATAAAAACTTCTTTTTTTCATCAAATTCATTTTGAGTAAGTATGCCTTCTTTTTTTAAATCTGATAGCATCTTAATTTGCCTAATAATATCTTCATTGCCTAGTTCAGAAGAACCATAATCGAAGTCCCCCTTTAGTAATCGACTAAAAAAAGAATTCTCTTTTTCATCTAATGATTTCTTTGATATATTCATTTTATTATTTGCATTTGGCCTTGAAAAATTATCAGCCACAATGACCTGAGGCAGGGTAAAACTTAAAACTAATAAAAATATTAGAAACTTATTCATCTTCTTAAACCTCACTAAGAATAATTATCATTATCATCATTATATTATATTATTTATAAGATAATTTTACTATATAAATAGATATTGTTATGATGAATCATGTCAATAAAAAATAAAGATAAAATTATAAATATCCTAAATGAAATCATGAAATATGAGCTTTCTGGTGTAGTGAGATATACACATTATGCTTTGATGGTAACTGGAAGAGATCGCTTGAGTCTGACACAATTTTTTAAAGAACAAGCAACTGAGTCTCTACTTCATGCACAACAAGCTGGTGAGTTGGTTACTGGACTAGGCGGGCATCCATCTTTAGAAATATCGATCATTAATGAATCAAATAAACATAGTTCTATTGAACTCCTGAACGAAAGTGCGGCTCATGAAAAAAATGCAGTTTCATTATATAAGGACCTCGTCAATGAGGTTGATGGAGAAAGTATATACTTAGAAGAATATGGTCGAGAAATGATCAAAACGGAAGAGATACATAGTATAGAAATTCAAAAAATGCTTAAAGATTTCAGCGTCTAGATTTTTTCCAGAAACTTAATTATTTCTTTAAACGTAACCTCAGTAGCATGAGGACTATATTTCACGAATACACCCTTTGTCGAACATTCTGATAGTTTTGCAGCTGATTCTTTAGGTCCTGTAATTTTTTGATTTGACAAAGACATAATTTCGCCATTGTCTGAAACAGTTAGTGTACAGTCATCATTAATTATATGAAGACTCGGATAGTTTTCAAATTCAAAACCAAAAAACAAAAATGGGTTATCATA
>JBJKYE010000011.1:0-7023 GCA_045561195.1 Gammaproteobacteria bacterium
TTGAGAGTGAAGCTCCAGAAACAGTTAAAAACTTTATTAACTATACTACAAATGGTAGTTATAACGGGACAATATTCCACAGGGTCATTGAAAATTTTATGATTCAGGGTGGTGGAATGCTCCCAGATATGACTCAAATTAATTCAAATACACCAGTTGTAAATGAAGCCAATAATAATTTAAGTAACAAAAAAGGTACAATCGCAATGGCGAGAACTAGCGACCCTCATTCAGCGACATCTCAATTTTTTATAAATTTGAAAGATAATGACTTTTTAGATAAAAAGAATGCTCCAGATGGTTGGGGTTATTGTGTGTTTGGAGAAGTTACAGAAGGAATTGATATTGTTGAAAAAATAGGCACCGTTGCAACTGGAAATAAAGCTGGTCATGGCGATGTTCCTATTGAAACAATTGTCATAGAAAGCGTAGAAATCTTAACTGAATAATTATGCAGACATTATTTATCTCAGATCTTCATCTTGATAATAAAAGACCTGAAGTGATAAGTTACTTTACTAACTATATCAAAAATCTTACTGATGAAATTGATTCCATTTACATCCTTGGGGACTTTGTGGAATACTGGGTTGGAGATGATGATCCAGCTGATGGATTAAAAGAACTTTTTGAAGAGATAAAGAATAAATCTAAGATGTATGATATTTATTTTATGCATGGTAATAGAGATTTTATGTTATCAGAAAAGTTTTGCCAAGGTCTAGGAATTAAATTACTTCCAGATCCAAGTGTAATAACTTTATATGGTAAACAAATATTGATAATGCATGGGGATACATTATGCATAGATGATGTTGCATACCAAGAGTTTAGGAAGTTAGTCAGATCAGAATCTTGGCAAGATGAAGTCTTAAAGAAACCACTCAATGAAAGGATAAAACTAGCAGAAGATCTTAGAAAAAAAAGTCTCAAAGAAACAGAATCTAAAAGAGAAATAATTATGGATGTGAATCAACAAGAAGTTGATAAATATTTTTTAAAATACAATGTTAATCTAATGATTCATGGTCATACACATAGACCTAATATACACATAACATCACTAAATGGCTGTAAAGTAAAAAGAATTGTTCTAGGCGACTGGTATAATAGTAGCTTTATCCTTAAATATCAGAAAGATAAAGTATTAATTGAAAAAAATAGTTTTTGTTAATCTAACATCTCATAACTTTTTATATTTTTATCACCTAGATTTTCTTTAATTATCTCTTTAGAAATAAATCTAAACTTATTTATATCAACTATCTCCTCAAAATTTTTAGATATTAATTTTTCAAGATCTTCTCCTGACACTATCGTCCTAGGATCTGTGCCAGAATCTAACTCTTTAAACCCTTCTCCAAATCTATAATAATATTTAGTTTTATTATTAATAATATAGTTATTCTGATATGCAAGATTAATCTCATAACCAATCTCCTTTAGGAATAAATATTCAAATCTAAGTAGATACATATAAAGATTATGGCTATTTGAATTTGTCATGAAAATTAATTGATCCTTGTAAAGCTGAAATAAAAATGGGAGAGGTTCATTTTTAGGAATAAACTTATAAATTAATTCATTAAAATATAAACCAGCTAACATATATTTTTTACTTATTTCAGTATAGGAAGTTAATACTTCATGTTTTGTTAATAATGGCAATTTTGCTTTTGTAAAAGATAATTGTACTTCTTTAAAAGGTTGCATTGAGTATCCATCTTTTTTCTTTTTAATACCTTTGGCAATTATGGAAATTAATCCATTAGAGTCCGTTAGGACGTCATAAATCATGCTTGTTTCGCTAAAATGTCTAGAGTGAATTATAAATGAATTTACTAAAATATTTTTCAATCTATATATCCTATCTTCTTTAATAATGAATAATTATTTTTCCAATTATTCTTAACCAAAACATTCAAAGAGATAAAGAATTTTCTATTATAGTTTTTTTCTAATATCAACCTTGATTCTATTCCAACTTTTTTAATCATAGAGCCAGATTTTCCTATTATAATTTTCTTCTGATTTTCTTTAGATGTGAAGATAGTTGCATATAGAGAGATTAACTTTCTTTTTTCTTCAGACTTATCAATTAAGACTGCAGTATCATAAGGTAGTTCATTGTGTGTCAGATTAACAATTACACCCCTAATAATTTCCTGCATAGCATATACTCTATTCTTAGCAGGAATAATTTTATCTTTAGAGACCGGAGATTCGCTCTGTAATATATCTGAAACTCTATTAAATAGCTGATTTAATCCTTGTTTAGACTTAATTGATACAAAAAATAGCTCATTATCAAATAGGTCGTTTAGCTTATCTTTTAAATTCTCTAAATCAGTAAGATCGTCTGTAGCTAAATCAATTTTATTGACGACTATTAGTGCATTTTTTTTAACCGATTCAATAAGATTCATTATTGATTCTTCATATTTTAGATCTTTATTATTAATATCTAATACTATTAATATTAAGTCGATTGAGGAGAGAGTCTTAATATAAGCATTTTTCATACTTTCCGATAAAAGATCATTATTGACCAATGATATGCCTGGTGTATCAATTATATTTATTTCTAAACCATTCAAGGTTACACTATGATGTAAATTTATTCTGGTTGTTTGAAGTCTGTGACTTTCAGTTGTGACCTTCATGTCTGAAAGGTAATTAATCAGACTGGATTTACCAGTATTACTTTGGCCTACTATGGATAAATTATATTTTTTTTTCATTCTTAATTTTATTTAAAAGTACTTTTGATATTTCTTGTTGGCCAGACTGTACAGTTTTAGAAATTACTGATTCTGCATTTTTATATATTTCCAATTTACAAGTAATTTTAAACTTTGGATCATGCGAAGGGCCGCTTAATTTAAAAGTGTCATATACCGGTAAAGGTTGGCCAATCGATTGCATATATTCTTGCAACAGAGTTTTTGGATCCTTTTGGCCAATTGTCTCTCTACTATCAAGATATTCGCTAAAGATATTTAATATGATTATCTCGCACTCCCTATAATCACTATCTAAAAAAATAGCTCCTATTATTGATTCCATTATATCTGTTGATAGAGACTCTCTTAAAGAATCATTTAATTCAAACTTTAAATTATTTGATCTGAGAATATTTAGTAATCCAATGTTATTAGATATGTTTGATAGAACTTTTTTACTTACGATTGCTTGTTTTTCCCTAGACAGATGTCCTTCTTGATGATCAGGATATTTTTTATATAAATACTCTGTAATAATAAGCTGTATAACTGCATCTCCTAAGAATTCTAATCTTTCATAATTAACTTTTGAAATACTCTTATGTGTAATCGCCTCTAATAATAAATTAGTATCAGAGAACTCATAATTTAATTTTGACAGGACTAAATCATATGCATCTTTAATATATGTTTTTTTATCTGACATTTTAGTCTATAGATTTTCCAATACGATCGAATAACGAGTATGGCCCACTTGGATTTAAGTGCATCCAAATTAAAAAAGCTTTACCTATCAAGTGACTTTCAGGTACTGGACCCCAATATCTACTATCATTACTATTATCTCTATTATCGCCGAGAACAAAGTATGTTTTCTCTGGAACCTTGTAACTAAAGCTTTGATCTCTGGAATTATTCTTCATTATCATATATTTTGAAGAACCATTATTTTCAATAAATAGTTCATTATCTGATAAATCAAACGACGAAATAATATTATTAGGCATCCCAGACAGCTTATATCTTTGACCGTTAATAAATATCTGCTTATCTATATATTCTATATAATCACCCGGCAAAGCCACTACTCTTTTAATATAATTAATTTTTCTATCCTGAGGATATTGGAATACAATTACATCTCCATGTTTAGGTGAATTATTATTAATGATTTTTAGATTCGACAATGGAAGCCTGATACCAAATTCATATTTTTTGACTAATATAAAATCTCCTACCACAAGATTAGGTATCATTGAGCCAGATGGTATTCGATACGGTTCTATAATAAATGATCGAAATATTAAGACAAAAGCAAGGATAGGAAAAAGAGAGGCAATAAAGTTAACAAAGGCATTATCATTCAAATCCTTCATAAATAACTTTACGAGTATGTATAAAATTCCTGAGATAAGAGTAAATAAGATTAATATTAAAGTAAAGTCCATAGTTATTTCTTTGGCATCATAAATTCATAGAAAGCTTCTTTTGGTATCTCTACATTACCAATTTTTTTCATTTTTTTCTTCCCTTCTTTTTGTTTTTTTAAAAGCTTCATCTTTCTTGTTGCATCTCCACCATAAAGTTTAGCTGTAACATCTTTACGAAAACCTCTAACAGATGTGCTTGCTAAAACTTTAGAGCCTATACAACCTTGAATGGATATCTCGAACATTTGTCTTGGAATTAATTCTTTTAAGTTTTCAATTAGTTCTCTAGCTTTTTTGTCAGAGTTATCTTTATGTAAAATTTGAGATAATGCATCAACTTTCTTCTTATTTACTAGGATATCTAGCTTTATCATCTTACTTTCTACATAATCTATTATTGTATAATCATAGGAAGCATAACCCTTGGTGCATGATTTAAGCTTATCAAAAAAATCATATATTATTTCTGATAATGGTATTTCAAACGAAATCTCAACAGAATTTGTTCTATACTGTAAGTTAGTTTGCGATCCTCTCTTTTTTACACATAATTCAATAATTGGGCCTAGATAATCAGAGGGTGTAATTATATTAATTTGGGCAATAGGCTCTAAAAAATTCTTAATCTTATTTTCATCAGGCAAATCTTTTGGGCTTTTAACTTCTATAACTTCTCCGGATTTAACTTCCACCTTATATGTTACAGATGGCACAGTCATTAAAAAGTCTAAGTCATATTCTCTTGATAATCTCTCACGAATTATTTCCATATGTAACAGACCTAAAAATCCACATCTAAAACCATGTCCAAGAGAATCTGAGTTTTCTGGTTCATATGTAAATGAGTTATCATTTAGAGATAGTTTATCTAATGCTTTTTTTGATTCTTGATAATTTTTTGAATCTATTGGATAAAACCCAGAGAAGACTCTCGGTTGAATATTTTCGAAACCTGGAAGAGGTTCAGGATTGACTGCTTTAGAATCAACAATTGTATCTCCAACTGGTGCTGCATCTAAAGTTTTAATTGATGCAATTATAAACCCTACATCTCCGGGTCCCAATTCATCTAAATAAGTTAGTTTGGGAGTAAAATTACCAACCTTATCAATTAAAAATTCTTTTCCATTAGATAGTATTTTGATTTTTTGTTTTGGGTATATTTTACCGCTGACTACTTTTACGAGTACCACAACTCCTAAATAATTATCGAACCATGAATCAATAATAAAGGATTTTGAATAATCATCATTAGATTCTAATGGAGTAGGAGTGTCTAGTATGACTTTATTTAATATTTTATCAACGCCTACACCTGTCTTGGCGCTTACTTCTATTACATCATCTTCAGTAACATCTAAAAAGTCTATTAAATCTTTTTTAACAGCTGGTATATCAGCTGATGGTAAATCAATCTTATTAATGATAGGAATTATCTTTAAACCTAAATCTTTAGCTAGATTCGTATGAGCAATACTCTGGGCTTCTATTCCCTGAGTAGCATCAACTATCAGAAGCGCACTATCACATGCAGACAATGAACGAGATACTTCATAAGAAAAATCAACATGTCCAGGTGTATCGATTATATTTACCTTATATATATCCGAATTTAACTCATATTTTAGCGAGACTGTTTGCGCTTTAATTGTTATGCCTCTCTCTCGTTCTAGATCCATTGAGTCTAGAACTTGATCCTGCATGTCTCTTGATGATAAAGCGCCATACTTTTCTATTAATCTGTCAGCTAGAGTTGATTTTCCATGATCTATGTGAGCGATAATGGATATATTTCGTATGTTCTTCATGTCTACTATATAATAGCGGACAAATATTAAACATCAATCATTTAGAAATTTTAATTGCTAGATATACAGGTGTTGAGTTTCTATAGACAAGTAGATTAGCTACAGTATTATCTTTAATATTTTGAATCTTTTTAGAGAAATCTTTAACGTTAAATATCGGCTTATTGTTTATATGAGTAATTATATCATTGACTTGAATTTTTGACTGATTAAGTTGCTCGCTGGATATCTCATCAACTTTGATTCCTCCGTATATATTCAAAGACTTTTTCGTAGTCTCGTTTATATCACTAACTGTCAAACCTGATATTGTTTTATTATCAACAGATTTTTCACTCATACTAGCAATTTGGGTGTCTTCAGGTAATTCCTCTATAGTTATATTTTTATAAATAATAGATTTATTTCTAAGAATTTTAACTCTGACAGAACTATTAACTTCGGTTGATCCAACCAATAAGGGTAAGTCTTTTGATTTTTTAACGTCTTTGTTATCAAATGACAATATTACATCGCCTTGCATTAATCCAGATTTTTGAGCTGGACTTTTGTCCAATATCTTTGCTACAACTGCTCCTTTGGGTTTATCTAAGCCAAAACTTATTGCTAGGTCTTTATCAACTTCTTGTATGTATACACCCAGCCAACCTCTTTTTACTTTCCCATCTTTTTTTAACTGTTTGTATACATTCGATAATGTTTCAGCGGGTATTGCAAAAGATACTCCCATGAAACCACCTGAGCGAGTATAAATTTGAGCATTTACCCCTACAACATCTCCATTTAGATTAAATAACGGCCCACCGGAATTACCAGGATTGATTGCAACATCAGTTTGAATATATGGCACATAACTTTCATTTGGTAGATTTCTTTTTTTGCCACTCACTATTCCAGCAGTTACTGTGTGGTCAAATCCAAATGGTGAACCAATTGCTAAAACCCATTCTCCCAACTTCAGGTTCTCAGAAGTTCCTATATTAACCGTTGGTAAATCATCAGCATCAACTTTTAAAAGAGCTAAGTCACTTCTCTCATCTGAACCAACTAATTTAGCAGATA
>JBJKYE010000012.1:0-7003 GCA_045561195.1 Gammaproteobacteria bacterium
TCAACTACATTCATATTAACTGGATGTTCAAGTTTTACTGATTATTTTAAAAATCTTACTTCCGAAGAAAGAAAAGATTTGGTTGTTTATAAAACAAATAAACAGTATGAAGATACTCAGTTTGATTTATTAGTTCCACCAGACTTAATAACTCCAAACTCTGGCAATATTCTTGAAATACCTGATTATGATGATAAAGGAGTTGGGGTTTTTACTGTAGATACTCCGCTGGATAATATCAAAATTATGCGTTCTGGTAGAGATTCATTTCTTACGGTAAAAAGTAAAGACAAAAAAAATATATGGAGCAAGCTTTCTTCTTTTTGGCGATCTGAAGGTTTTATGCTAGTTCAACAAGATTACACGCTAGGCTCAATGCGCACTGGTTTTCTTGAAAACTTAAGTGAGGCTCAACTTGGTACAGTACAAAAATATGTAGGCAGATACATACCATTATTAGTCTCTCCAGAGACAAGGGACAGTTATAGCACCAGAGTAATACTAAATGATGAGTCAACAGATATCTTGGTTACTCATTATGGTAAAGAGTTCATGTCTGATGGTGATACAGAATTTAGATGGCAAAATAGGCCAAGGGATCCAGAATTTGAGAGTGAAATGATATCTAGATTATTTATTTATCTGGGTGGTGAAGAAGCTCAAGCTAAAGGCTATTCTATCGTAAAATCAACAGGTATTCGTAATAAAGCTACTATGAATATAGACGAGAATGGTTTTCATACACTATTTATTAAGGATATATATGAGCGAGTATGGCCTGAGGTGATAAAGTCTCTAGATACTTATGGCATTAAGACCTTATCCGCTAACAAAGATGATGGGATCATAAATGTTTCTATTGATAATCAGGAGGCTTCTGATCAGTCTTTTCTAAGTTCATTAGCTTTTTGGAAATCTAGCAAAGCTATGGATTCATTCAATATCGTTCTAATTTCTAATCAAGAAGGAACCCTTATTGAAATTCAGAATAATGCTAATTTAAATTTCACTAACACTGCAACTGAAGAAGTAATAAGAGCGTTATACGCAGATCTGAGATAGGTCCTTACTCTTTAACTTGATGTATTTGAGCATACGCAGAGTGATTATGTATAGATTCGAAATTTTCCGATTCAACAACATATTCTAATACTCTTTTATCTTCAGCAAAATGTGCAGCTATATCTCTGACCATATCTTCAACAAATTTTGGATTATCATATGCTAGTTCCGTTACATGTTTTTCATCAGGCCTCTTAAGAAGAGCATATAGTTCTGAAGATGCTTCTTTCTCAACAATATCAATTATCTCTTCAATCCACATGAAATCATTAATCGTTGCTGTTACTGTCACATGTGATCTTTGATTATGTGCCCCATATGCAGATATTTTTTTAGAGCATGGACATAAACTTGTGACAGGAACTAAAACTTTAACTTTTAAGTTTGATCCACCTTTGTATGCCTCACCAATAAAAGTTACCGTATAGTCTAGCAAGCTTTTTACTTTTGATTCTGGAGCAGTTTTATTTATAAAATATGGAAAAGTCATTTCAACATGACCCGATTCCGCCTCTAATAAAGTCAACATTTCTTCGATCATTAATTTAAAGGTGTCTACTGTTATTTGTTCCTTATGGTTATTTAGAATATGAACAAATCTAGACATATGCGTACCTTTGAGATTGTGCGGTAAATTTACATACATATTAAAACTAGCTACGGTTGTTTGATCTTGTCCTGATCTTTGTTTGATTACCATCGGATGTAGAATATCTTTAATCCCAACTTTGTTGATGGGTAAGTTCCTTGTATCTTCCAATCCCTGAGTGTCAGGTAGATTACTTTTATTTATTGATTTCATTGTTTTTTTATTAGTTGCCATTATTATACCGTATATGTTACTGCTGATTTATTTGTTTCCCATAATTTTATTGATTTCACTACAATTTTATCATTATTTATTAACTTAGTAAGCTCTACATGAATATATTCTGCTATATTTTCCGCAGTTGGATTAACTTTTTTAAAAGCAGTCAAATCATTTAAAAATCTATGATCCAGCTCATCTACAACCTTGTTGGTCATGTGTCTAATTTTTTTAAAGTCAATGACCATACCGATATTATCTAGTTTATCACCTGAAACTTCAACTTCAACTTTCCAATTATGACCATGCATTCTTTTGCATGGACCCTCATGTCCATTTAAGACATGCGCTGATGAAAATTCAACAAATGTTGTGAGTGTATAAATTTTACTTTCCCTTAACGTTTCTTCGATTATTATTTAGATCTACCACTTTTTTAATATGGTCATTAGTTTGGTTTTCTAAACCATGCACATCCAATCCTAGATCTGCAAAAATTTCGTCTTGACTTCCATGTGACACTATATTGTCGGGGACTCCAAGATTAATTATATTTGCTCTAATATTATTTTTATGTACGACTTCGTTCACAGCTGAGCCAGCACCGCCAAGTATAACATTATCTTCGACAGTAAATATATACTCATGTGTTTTACATATACTAATAATTATATTTTCATCTATCGGTTTAACAAAACGCATATCAATAACAGATGCACCATTTTTTTTAGCTAGCCTCAGGATTGTATTTAAAAGGGTGCCAAAAACTAGATAAGCAATTTTTTTTCCTTTTACTATTGTTTTGCTCTTTCCAATTTCTAACTCTTGATTGCTCAAATCTAAATCTAAGCCTTGAGTAAATCCTCTTGGGTATCTAACTGCGCCAATTCCTCTAAAATTTAATCCAGTGGTGAGCATTTTCCACATTTCCTCTTCATTTGATGGTGTCATGAGTACAACATTTGGAAGAATCCTCAGGTACGAAATATCATATATACCTTGATGAGTTTCACCGTCAGCACCCACTATGCCTGCCCTATCGATAGCAAGCAGTATATCAAGATCTTGTATGGCAACATCATGTATAAGCTGATCATATGCTCTCTGTAGAAATGTTGAATAGATTGCTACAATTGGTTTTACATTTCCACACGATAAACCTGCAGCAAATGTTAGAGCATGTTGCTCAGCTATTCCAACATCAAAATATCTGTCGGGAAAGTTTTTCTCAAATTCCACAAGACCAGAGCCTTCCCTCATGGCTGGAGTTATAGCCACTATATCTTTATTTATCCTAGACATCTCATTAATCCATCGAGAAAATATTTGAGTATATGTTAATTTGTTATTTACCTTATTAACCTTCGAGGCGCCGGTTTTTATATCAAATGGGGTAACACCATGATATGAGATAGGATTTTGCTCTGCTAGTTTATATCCTTTCCCTTTTTTTGTAATTATATGTAGTATTCTAGGACCTTCTTTTTCCCTAAGATTTTGAAGTACATCAACTAGTCCATTTACATCATGACCATCTACAGGACCATAATAACTAAAGCCAAGCTCTTCAAATAATAACCCAGGTGTTATGAAGCCTTTTGCTTGATTTTCAACCTTCTTAGCTATATCTTCAATTGCTTTTACTTTACTAAGCACTTTTTTGCCACTTTCTTTTATAGAATTAAACGTTTTACCTGTTAAAATTCTAGTTAGATATTTATGAACCGCACCAACATTCGGCGATATGGACATTTCATTGTCATTCAATATAACAAGTAAGTTCGACTTCATACCTCCAGCATGACTGAGAGCTTCAAATGCCATACCAGCAGTTAAACCTCCATCGCCAATTACTGCAATTACTTTTTTATTCTCATTTTTTAGTCTAGCTGCTCTCTCATAGCCTACTGCTGCACTAATTGATGTGCTGGAATGACCAGCTCCAAAAGCATCATACTCACTCTCATCTCTTTTTAAGAAACCGGAAATACCACCTTTTTTTCTTAACGTCGACATTTTATCTTTTCGGCCAGTTAATATTTTATGTGGGTAACATTGATGGCCAATATCCCATACAATAATGTCGTTTGGGGTATCATAGACATAGTGAAGTGCAACTGTAATATCAACCGCACCAAGACCAGCAGCAAGATGACCTCCTGTTTTAGATATTGAATCTAACAAGTATTCCCTAAGTTCATTAGATAGTTCGATCAAATCGTGGCTCGATAGATCCTTCATGTCTGTTGGATCATTTATTTTATCTAAAATTTTATAATCTCTATCCATAAAAACTATTTTTCACTGATTTCTGAAACTTCTTTAATTTTTTGTTCTGCTTCTTCGAGTGCTTTTTGACACTTCTTTGATAGTTGTATTCCCTGTTTATACTTTTGTATTACCTCATCTAAGCTCAAATCTTTAGATTCAATATCATCAAGCAGATCTTGCATTGCTTTCAAATCTTTCTCAAATGTAGACAAATTAGTTTTTGGTTTCTTTTCCATATTCTTATACTACTATTTTTTTGTTACCTTTACATGTTTTACAAAATTATTACTTACCTCAATTATTTCATATGAGTATCCATTTCTCTCAAAAATCACACCTTTAGATGGAATATTTTCTAATGATTCTAATATATACCCATTAATAGTTTTTGCGAAGTTTTCAGGTATTTTCCAATTCAACTTTTTATTTATTTCCCTTATTTGAACTGTACCTTCTATTAAGTATATTTTATCATTTAATTTACTTATTCCATCATCTTTACTTATATCTGTATAGTTTCCAACAATTTCTTCTAGTATATCATCGAGAGTTACTACTCCTTTTACGTCTCCATACTCATCAACCACAAATCCAATTCTTTTTCTTTCTTTTTTAAACTCTATTAATTGACTCGTAAGCGATGTATCTTCAGGAATAAAATAAGGAGGATTAACATTCTCTATTATCTTTTCTTTGGTGATTTTACCATCAACTAACATCTCAATTATTTTTCTTTTATGAAGGAAGCCTAGTAGTTTATTAAATTCACTCTGATAAATCGGTATCCTTGTATGTTTGCAGTTTAATATAGATTTTGTAATATCTTCTATATCTAGTTCAATATCTACAGCTACTAGTTCAGTTCTTGGAATCATTGCATCCTCAATTTTAACTTTTTCTAGATCTAGCATATTTACTATCATTTCTTCATGACTTTTAGGTATCCTTTCACTTGATTCTTTCACGATTAATTTGATTTCATCTTTTGTCAGAAGTTCTTGGTTCTCATAATCAGATTTTATACCAAAGATTCTTAATAATATCTTAGACATGAAGTTAATAACAACAACTAGAGGGTAAAAGACTCTCATCAATGGATAAAATATCCATGATATTGGATAAGCAATTTTATCAGGGTACAGTGCTGCAAAGGTTTTAGGCGTCACTTCTGCAAATATTAGAATTACAATCGTTAAGGCAAAAACAGATATAGCGACACCTGCCTGTCCATAGAGCTGTACTGCTATTAATGTGCTTATTGCTGACGCAAGTATATTCACAAAATTATTTAGCAATAATATCAACCCAAGTGTTTTGTCAGGATTTGAAACAAGAAAATTAACTTTTTCAGCTGACTTTTCACCTAGTTTGAATCTATGTTTGAGCTTATATCTATTCACGCTCATTAAAGATGTTTCAGAGCCAGATAAAAAAGCCGACAATAGAAGCAAAATAAATAATATTATAAATAAATTTTCAATACTAATTTCTGTCATACAGTCTCAAACATAATTTAAAAAATTTCAAAAAAAAGTTTCGTTCCTAAATATGAAATAAACAAAAATGCCATACCACTTAAAGTCAAGCTTGTAGCTTTTCTTCCTCTAGAACCTCTTGAAAATCTGCTATAAATTAAATATGAATATGTTATCCATGCTATTACAGAAAATAATATCTTTTCGGTTAAGCCAGAGTATTCACCTCCGAATATGAATGGCGCTCCGCTAATTAGTGATAATGTTAATAATATAAAACCAAAAATAATTAGTTCAAACATAACCTTTTCCATTTTCTCTATAGATGGCAAAATAGTTAAGAAAAGTGAGTCTTGAATATTTTTCAGTTTATTTTCTTGGTACCTTAATAAAATTGCTTGAATTGCCGCAAGTCCTAAAAAACCATATGATGTTATAGAGACAATAACATGGATCTTAAGGTCATTATTGATTTGCCCTAGATTGTCGTCCCCACCATACATCATTGAAAACGGAATAGTTATCAAAGTCAACGGAAGCAATACTAGACCTAAATGCTTAATAGGTTTGGAAAACATAAAAGCAAAAAATAAATAATTTACAATCAAGAAAGTTATTTCAAGGGATGTTGCAAAATTGAACTTCTGATAAAAACTACCAATCAATGAATATGTATAGGCTGAAAATAGCACTAGACTCAAAAAGAAAATAATGTCAAAAGAGGTTTTTTTGTATGACGGGTAGTCTTCTTCAATAATTACATATTTAATGCTAAATATTGAAATAATATATGCAAATATAGTCGATATACCTAGTAGTTCCATTTTTATATATAGTTGTGTTTCAAAGTTATATTAACTAATCTGCGTAAAATAGCCATTTATTATATGATAATACTATATAATTTCGATCTATATATCAGCATAAACATAATTTTTGACTATTAGATAGCCTATGGCGTCAATTTATTCCTTTTTTTTAGCAAAATAACTAACTAGAAATAATAACTAATGATATAATTTGCATGTCTTAAAGACAGGAGAATAAGGAAAAATATGGTTAGAGTTAGATTATCAAGGGGTGGAGCGAAAAAAAGACCTTACTATCATATTGTGGTCATAGACCAAAAAGATAGAAGAGATGGCCGCTGCTTGGAGAGATTGGGTAGCTATGATCCAAATTTAGAGACTTCTGACCGAATTAAACTTGATGTTGAGAGACTTGAGCACTGGGTTTCAAAAGGTGCACAACTAAGTGATCGAGTGAAGCTCCTAAAAAAATACTCATTAGATCCAAATAACTTGGAAAATAGACAGAAAGCGAAATCTGCCCAACTAGAAAAGTTATCTAAGAAAAAAGCTGCAAAAAAAGCAGCTGAAGAAGCACC
>JBJKYE010000013.1:0-6972 GCA_045561195.1 Gammaproteobacteria bacterium
TTACGCCATTATAAACTATTTTAAATAAATATATGCCAAGTGTACAAATTAGAGAAAATGAGCCATTTGAAATTGCTCTAAGAAGGTTTAAAAGGGGCTGTGAAAAAGCAGGTATTTTAACCGAGACACGCAGACGCGAGTTCTACGAAAAACCAACAGCTATGAGAAAAAGAAAAATTGCAGCTGCAACTAAAAGACATAAAAGAAAAGTAAGTATGTCTGCAATCAGAAAAAAACCTCCATATAAAAAATTCTAATCATTGATGTCAAATCAATCCACCAAAGATAAAATACAAGAAGATCTCGTGAAGTCCATGAAATCGGGTGAAAAGGATAAAGTTGAAATTATCCGTTTTGCTCAGTCATTCATAAAACAATTAGAAAAAGACAAAAATATAGAGTTATCAGAATCTGAGACTGTACAAGTACTCAAGAAAGTCATAAAAAGAAATCAAGAATCATATGATCAATTTATAAATGCAGGGAGAGATGATTTAGCTGCTAAAGAAAAAAAAGAGATGGATATTATAAAAAACTATTTACCAGAAGAAATGTCTGAAGAGGATATGATTGAAGCAGTAAAAAAATCTATTGTAAATTGTGAAGCTAAAACTTCTAAAGATATGGGCAAAGTTATGGCTGATATCAAAAAAAACCATGGAGATAATGCAGATATGAGTATGGTAAGCAAAATGGTCAAAGAACTGTTATCTCTTTAATCCTATAGAAACATATAATCTTTATTCCACTAGTCATGTCACCAACAGATATAGTATAATCTGAAGTCATTATGGATAAGAATCTTCAATTTCTAGAACTTAAACGCATGGACCCTAGGGTTACTCCAGCAGACAAGCGACTGAAAAACTACAAAGAAATTTATGCGCACTATACGGTCAAGCAAGCGAGCGAGCAATCAGGAAGATGCATCGAGTGCGGAAACCCATATTGTGAGTGGAAATGCCCTGTTCATAACTTTATTCCTCAATGGCTGAAGTTGATTTCAGAAGATAGATTATTAGAGGCAGCAGACTTGTCTCATCAAACTAACTCCCTACCAGAAATTTGTGGAAGGATTTGTCCGCAAGACAGATTATGCGAGGGAGCGTGTACTCTGAATGATGGCTTTGGCGCTGTGACCATTGGAAGTATAGAAAAATACATAACAGATGAGGCATTAAAACGGGGATGGCAACCAGATTTATCAAATGTAAAACCTACAAATTTCAAAGTTGGTATTATTGGTGCAGGACCTGCTGGTTTAGCTTGCGCGGATGTTTTAGCGAGAAAAGGAATCAAATCTGTCGTATATGATAAATATGAAGAAATAGGCGGTCTTCTAACCTTTGGTATACCGCCATTCAAATTAGAGAAAGAAATAGTATATAAAAGAAGAAAAATTCTTGAAGGAATGGGTGTTGAATTTAAGCTAAATATTGAGGTAGGCAAAGATATCACTTTTACAAAAATTTTATCGCAGTATGATGCGGTATTCACTGGCATGGGCACATATACTTACATGAAAGGTGGTTTTAGTGGCGAAGATCTTGATGGTGTTTATGACTCGCTCCCATATTTAAATTCCAATATAAGAAGACTGATGAAATCAGATAAAAATGATTATATAGATATGAAAAATCAAAGAGTTTTGGTTTTAGGAGGTGGTGACACAGCTATGGATTGTAATAGAACAGCAATCAGGCAGGGCGCTAAAAAAGTTTACTGTGCATATAGAAGAAATGAAGAGAACATGCCAGGTTCAAAAAGGGAAGTTAAAAATAGTAAAGAGGAAGGTGTTAATTTTTTGTGGAACATGCAACCTATTGAAATAGTTGGTGATACAAAAGTTGAAGGAGTTAAGTTTGTTAAAACAAAGCTGCAAAAAACAGATATACGTGGTAGAGAAATACCGGTTCCTATAAAAGGAACAGAAAAAATTATTAAAGCAGACAGGGTCATAATGGCATTTGGGTTTAGACCTAACCCTCCTGCTTGGCTCACAAAAAACAAAGTGAAAATCGATGGTATTGGCAGGGTAATGATAAATAATAAATCAGGCTTTGATCATCAAACGCATAATCCTAAGGTATTTGCTGGCGGGGATATGGTTAGAGGCTCTGACCTTGTTGTAACTGCGGTGTTTGAAGGAAGGAATGCAGCAGAAGGAATATCAAAGTATCTTAATGAAAAGTTTAAAAAGGAACTGAATGTTGCAAACGCATAATCATCTTTTTTTAAAAGCTATTAAGAATGAACCTATTGAAAGAACTCCGATTTGGATTATGCGACAAGCAGGTAGATATCTACCAGAATATATCAATCTTAAAAATAAAGCCGGGGGTTTCATAAGTTTGGTGAAAAATCCTGAGCTTGCATGTGAAATTACACTCCAACCCTTAAAAAGATTCTCTCTTGATAGCGCAATTGTTTTCTCAGATATCTTAGTAATATCTGAAATGCTTGGGATTAATTTAAGTTTCGTAGAAAATAAAGGTCCTGTCTTTGATAAAACAATAAGATCTGAAAAAGATCTAAATCAAATAAATATTAGTGATTACCATGTCGACAATCTAGAATATGTATTTGATACGATTAAGTTATTAAAAAACGAATTGAATGAAAAAAAACCTTTAATAGGTTTTATTGGGAGTCCATGGACAGTAGCAACATACATTGTAGAGGGTAACTCTTCTAAGAAGTTTAATAATGTACTAGGGATGCTAAAAAATAATCCTCAGTTACTACATAAAATATTAAATATTTTAACCGATGTGAGCATAGAGTATCTCAATAAACAAATATTATCGGGAATTGATGTCTCTATGATATTTGATACTTGGGGAGGGTTGTTAAATGATAAAGAATATGAGGAGTTTTCACTACATTATATCAAAAAAATAAAAGCTTCATTAGTGAGTAAAGGTATCCCGCTCATCTATTACATTAGAGAAACTGCAAAAAAAATACACATTCTAAAAGATATGGATATAGATGTTCTAGGAATTGACTCGTCATCAAATATTGGTTCTATAAAGAATCAAGTAGGTAATAAGTATGCTCTACAGGGAAACCTTGATGTTAATGTCTTAAAATTAGATGAGAAAAATATGCGTGAGTCTGTGGAAAAAATACTTAGAGATTACAACTCACCCTCTGGACATATCTTCAACCTTGGGACAGGTATCACCCCAGACATAGATCCAGATAAAGTTAAAATGCTTATAGATATTCTTGCCGACATTAGTCCAAAATATAATGTAAAATAGTACTATGGATCTAAAAAATATCTTTATTGTTGGAGCTATGGGCTCTGGAAAGTCATCAGTAGGAAGACTTTTCGCACAAAGATGTCAAAAACAATTTCTAGATACTGACCATGAGATTGAAAATGATAGCAAACTTGACATTGCAACAATATTTGAAAAATATGGTGAAGAAGAGTTTAGAAAAAAAGAAACTAAATTACTAGAGGATTTATCTGGATTAGAGAATCATATAATAGCAACTGGTGGTGGAATAATATTGAAACAGGAAAATATTGATATTATGAAAAAGATGGGACTGATAGTTTTTTTAGACATTGATCTAAAGACTCAAATTCAACGTGTTAAATATAGAAAACATCGCCCATTGCTAAAGAAAACCGATCTAGAAAAAAGATTAAAAATTTTAAAAAGCGAGAGAGATCCTATTTATAATACTATTTCAGACTATATAATAGATGTTTCTACAAAAGATAAAAAAACAGTGGTTGAGGAAATTAAAAATAAATTACTATGAAAAAAGTGTCATTGAAACTCAAACATAAGAATATACCAATTTATATTGGCAGCAATATATTTGTTGGATCTACTATTGCTAATCATATTAAACATAAAGATGTAGTAATTATTACTAACACTAAAATTGCTAATCTTCATTTAAAAAAAGTTAAGAGATCTCTAAAAGGTTTTTCAGTAAAAACTTTAATACTACCTGATGGCGAAAAATATAAAAATATTAATACACTGAATAAAATACATGATTATTTAATTAAGAATAAATTTAATAGAGATCTAACTGTTATAGCGTTAGGTGGAGGCGTTATCGGAGATCTCGTTGCTTTTGCTTCAGATACTTTTCTTAGAGGTGTAGATCTAATTCAGATTCCTACTACTCTGCTTGCTCAGGTAGATTCATCGATAGGTGGCAAAGCTGGTATAAACCATCAAAACGGTAAAAACTTGATTGGTAGTTTTAAACATCCTGAAGCAATATTTATAGATATAATGTTTTTAAAGACACTATCTAATAAACAGTATATTGCTGGATTAGCAGAAGTTGTTAAGTATGGAGCTATTGGTAATTCTTTTTTCTTAAAATGGCTAAATAAAAACTTTAAAGCTATATTATTAAGAAAGACTGAATGTTTGATTAAATTAATTAGCACTTCGGTTAAAGCTAAAGTGGATGTTGTTCAACAGGATGAGAAAGAGTCAAATATTCGCGCACATCTAAATTTTGGTCACACGCTAGGACATGCGATAGAGTCTGCTATGAAATATAAAGGAATTCTTCATGGCGAAGCAGTAAGCATTGGAATGAATTTTGCTGCCGCAATATCTGTAGAACAAAGTACCTTAGAAATAATGGAATATAATTTACTGGAGGACACCCTGTTAAAACTAGGGTTGCCAATACATTTACCCTCTTCTATTTCTGACAAAAGCATAATGAAGCATATGTCTTTTGATAAAAAGAAAAAAAATGGAAAAAATCATCTTGTTCTCTTAGAATCCATAGGTAAAAGCTTTATTTGTGACAAACTTACAGACAGCTACATTTCAAAATTCGTTAAAACATTTCAGAGCTAATATCATAAATAATATGCTAGAATCATATTGATTATGATGAATAAGAATAAATACAAAAATAATGGTCTTTATAACTCATTATTTGAGAAAGATAATTGTGGGTTTGGGCTCATTACACAGATGGATGACATTCCATCACACTGGGTTATTGATACCAGCATTAAAGCCCTAGAGAGATTAACACATAGAGGTGCTGTTTCAGATGATGGCAAAACTAGTGATGGTTGTGGTTTACTAATTAAGAAACCTGATTCTTATTTCAGAAAAATAGCTTCAGATTTAAATATCAAACTTAATGATAATTATGCATTTGGTTGCATTTTTATAAATAAAAAAAATTTAAAAAAAACTAAAGAAACACTTCATTTCCAGTTGAGGAAACAAGGTTTAGAAGTAAAAGGATGGAGAGATGTTCCTATAAACAAAACTGTTTGTGGAAAAGATGCTCTATCAACTTTACCTCTAATTAAACAAATTATTGTATCTGCTCCAGACTCGATGCTAGAGTCGGACTTTGAAAAAAAGTTATACATAGCCAGAGTTCAGTCAGAAAAAATTCTTGCTGGCGATGACATTTTCTATGTTCCTAGCCTGTCATCAAGAGTTATTTCATATAAAGGTTTAATTGTCTCTGGACATATAAAAGACTTTTATGTTGATTTAGCGGATAAAAACATGAAAGCATCCATGTGTGTTTTTCATCAAAGATTCTCTACAAATACTCTTCCTCAATGGAAGCTTGCCCAACCTTTTAGGTACTTAGCACACAATGGTGAAATTAATACAATTCAAGGAAATAGAAATTGGTACTTAGCTAGAAGGAATAAACTTAACATTGATTCATTACCTGAACTAAATAAACTTCACCCACTGATATCTAGAGAGGACTCAGATTCTTATACATTAGACAATATGTTAGAGTTACTACTCGCTGGAGATATGGGTGTATTTAGAGCTATGAGAACTCTAATGCCCCCTGCATGGCAGAATAATAAGAATATTGATGAAAATTTAAAAGCTTGTTATGAATATCATTCTATGCATATGGAGCCATGGGATGGTCCTGCTGGGATCGTACTAACAGATGGAAGGTATGCTGCTTGTGCTTTAGATAGAAATGGATTGAGACCTGCTAGATATGTAATGACAAAAGATAGGCATATAACTCTAGCATCTGAAATAGGCGTCTATGATTATGATCATAAAGATGTTGTAAAAAAAGGTAGGTTAGCTCCCGGTGAAATGCTAGCAGTTGACACAGAAAAAGGTCAATTATTACTAACAGATGAAATTGATCATATACTAAAAGACAGACATCCATATCTATCGTGGCTTAAAAAATATTCTGTTAAATCCCCTAAATATGCTTCAGATAAAGAACTTCCTTTAAATTTTAAATCAGATGATTTACTAACACATAAAAAATCATTTTTAGTAACGTTTGAAGAAGAAAAAGAGATTATAGCTCCCTTAGCTGAAATCGGACAAGAGGCCACTGGATCCATGGGGGATGATACTCCTATGCCTGTGTTATCATCTCACAATAGATCGATCTATGATTATTTTAGACAACAGTTTGCACAAGTTACAAATCCACCAATTGATCCATTAAGAGAAGCAAGTGTGATGTCCCTAGAAGTATGTTTTGGTAAAGAAAGAAATTTATTTGAAGAATCTTCAAAACATGCAGATAGGTTAATACTTAAATCACCTGTATTAGACAGACAAACTTATGAGTCAATATTGAGCTGCACTCAGAAAAATTATCCTAATGACATTATTAACTTAAACTATGAGTCATCATTAGATTTAGAAGAAGCAATAAACACTATTTGTGATCGTGTAATTAGAAGTGTTAAAAAAGGAAATATTAATATTGTTCTATCGGATAAGAAAATAAATAAAAATCAACTAATCATTCCTGCGCCTATGGCAGTTGGAGCTGTGCATCATAAGCTAATTGGTGCGGGGCTAAGGTGTGATACCAATTTAATAATTGAAACAGGTTCTGCTAGAAATCCTCACCACTATGCAGTCCTAATTGGATATGGTGCTACAGCAATTTACCCATACCTTGCTTTTGAAATTTTAAATGAAATGGTTAATAAAAAGAAAATTA
>JBJKYE010000014.1:0-6972 GCA_045561195.1 Gammaproteobacteria bacterium
TAATTTTCTTTTTATTAACCATTTCATTTAAAATTTCAAAAGCAAGGTATGGGTAAATTGCTGTAGCACCATATCCAATTAGGACTGCATAGTGGTGAGGATTTCTAGCAGAACCTGTTTCTATTATTAAATTGGTATCACATCTTAGCCCCGCATCAATTAACTTATGATGCACAGCTCCAACTGCCATAGGCGCAGGAATGATCAGTTGATTTTTGTTTATTTTCTTGTCCGATAGAACAATATTGATATTTCCTTTTTTAACACTTCTAATTACACGATCACAAATAGTATTGATTGCTTCTTCTAAATCTAATGATGACTCATAGTTTAAGTTAATAATGTCATTAGGATAATTTTTCTGGGTACAGCTCAATATTGAGTCATAAGTTTGTCTGTCTAATACAGGTGATTTAAGTATTAGTCTATCTGCATGTTTTGAAGATTCTTCAAATAAATTTCTCTCTTTACCAAAACATACCTCTAGGGACATCACGCTTGCTTCTCTTAGTGGATCAATTGGTGGATTTGTAACCTGTGCAAACTGTTGTCTAAAATAATCATAGATCGATCTATTGTGAGATGATAACACAGGCATAGGAGTATCGTCCCCCATGGATCCAGTAGCCTCTTGTCCGATCTCAGCCAAGGGAGCTATAATCTCTTTTTCTTCTTCAAACGTTACTAAAAATGATTTTTTATGTATTAGCAAATCATCTGATTTAAAATTTAAAGGAAATTCTTTCTCTGTAGCATATTTAGGAGATTTAACAGAATATTTTTTAAGCCATGATAGATATGGATGTCTGTCTTTTAGTATATGATCAATTTCATCTGTTAGTAATAATTGACCTTTTTCTGTGTCAACCGCTAGCATTTCACCGGGAGCTAATCTGCCTTTTTTTACAACATCTTTATGATCATAATCATAGACACCTATTTCTGATGCTAGAGTTATATGCCTGTCTTTTGTCATTACATATCTAGCAGGTCTCAATCCATTTCTATCTAAAGCACAAGCAGCATATCTTCCATCTGTTAGTACGATCCCAGCAGGGCCATCCCATGGCTCCATGTGCATGGAATGATATTCATAACAAGCTTTTAAATTCTCATCAATATTCATATTATTCTGCCATGCAGGAGGCATTAGAGTTCTCATAGCTCTAAATATACCCATATCTCCAGCGAGTAGTAACTCTAACATATTATCTAATGTGTAAGAATCTGAGTCCTCTCTAGATATCAGTGGATGAAGTTTATTGAGCTCAGGTAATGAATCAATATTAAGTTTATTCCTTCTAGCTAAATACCAATTTCTATTTCCTTGAATTGTATTAATTTCACCATTGTGTGCTAAGTACCTAAAAGGTTGAGCAAGCTTCCATTGAGGGAGAGTATTTGTAGAAAATCTTTGATGAAAAACACACATGGATGCTTTCATATTTTTATCCGCTAAATCAAGATAAAAGTCTTTTATATGTCCAGAGACAATCAAGCCTTTATATGAAATAACTCTTGATGATAGGCTAGGCACATAGAAAATGTCATCGTCAGCAAGAATTTTTTCTGACTGAATTCTTGCTATGTATAATTTTTTTTCAAAGTCTGACTCTAACATTGAGTCTGGAGCAGATACAATAATTTGTTTAATTAGAGGTAAAGTTGACAGAGCATCTTTTCCACAAACAGTTTTGTTTATAGGAACATCTCTCCATCCTTTTACTTCTAACCCTTGTTTCCTCAACTGGAAATGAAGTGTTTCTTTGGTCTTTTTTAAATTTTTTTTATTTATAAAAACACAGCCAAATGCATAATTATCATCAAGTTTGATATTTAAATCTAAAGCTATTTTCCTGAAATAAGAATCAGGTTTCTTAATAAGCAAACCACAACCATCACTAGTTTTGCCATCATCTGAAACAGCACCTCTATGTGTTAATCTCTCTAGGGCTTTAATGCTGGTATCAATTACCCAGTGTGATGGGATGTCATCCATCTGTGTAATGAGCCCAAACCCACAATTATCTTTCTCAAATAATGAGTTATAAAGACCATTATTTTTGTATCTATTCTTGTTCATCATAATCAATATGATTCTAGCATATTATTTATGATATTAGCTCTGAAATGTTTTAACGAATTTTGAAATGTAGCTGTCAGTAAGTTTGTCACAAATAAAGCTTTCGCCAATGGATTCTAGGAGAACAAGGTGATTTTTTCCATTTTTTTTCTTTTTATCAAAAGACATATGCTCCATTATGCTTTTGTTAGAAATAGAGGAGGGTACATGTATTGGCAACCCTAGTTTTAACAGGGTGTCCTCCAGCAAATTATATTCCATTATTTCTAAGGTGCTTTGCTCTACAGATATTGCGGCAGCAAAATTCATTCCAATGCTTACTGCTTCCCCATGAAGAATTCCTTTATATTTCATAGCAGACTCTATCGCATGTCCTAGCGTGTGACCAAAATTTAGATGTGCGCGAATATTTGACTCTTTCTCATCCTGTTGAACAACATCCACTTTAGCTTTAACCGAAGTGCTAATTAATTTAATCAAACATTCAGTCTTTCTTAATAATATAGCTTTAAAGTTTTTATTTAGCCATTTTAAGAAAAAAGAATTACCAATAGCTCCATACTTAACAACTTCTGCTAATCCAGCAATATACTGTTTATTAGATAGTGTCTTTAAAAACATTATATCTATAAATATTGCTTCAGGATGTTTAAAACTACCAATCAAGTTTTTACCGTTTTGATGGTTTATGCCAGCTTTGCCACCTATCGATGAATCTACCTGAGCAAGCAGAGTAGTTGGAATCTGAATTAGATCTACACCTCTAAGAAAAGTATCTGACGCAAAAGCAACGAGATCTCCGATAACGCCTCCGCCTAACGCTATAACAGTTAGATCTCTATTAAATTTATTCTTAATTAAATAATCATGGATTTTATTCAGTGTATTAATATTTTTATATTTTTCGCCATCAGGTAGTATTAAAGTTTTTACTAAAAAACCCTTTAGAGATCTCTTAACTTTTTTTAAATGAAGATTAGCAATTTTAGTGTTAGTAATAATCACTACATCTTTATGTTTAATATGATTAGCAATAGTAGATCCAACAAATATATTGCTGCCAATAAAAATTGGTATATTCTTATGTTTGAGTTTCAATGACACTTTTTTCATAGCAATTTATTTTTAATTTCCTCAACCACTGTTTTTTTATCTTTTGTAGAAACATCTATTATATAGTCTGAAATAGTATTATAAATAGGATCTCTCTCACTTTTTAAAATTTTTAATCTTTTTTCTAGATCGGTATTCTTAAGTAACGGGCGATGTTTTCTATATTTAACACGTTTAATTTGAGTCTTTAGATCAATGTCTAAAAAAACTATTAATCCTATCTTTTTCATGATATCAATATTTTCCTGTTTCAATATTATTCCACCACCAGTTGCTACTATATGATTCTCTACTCCAGATAAATCTTCTAGTAATTTAGTTTCTTTTTTTCTAAATTCTTCCTCACCATACTTTTCAAATATTGTTGTAATGTCAAGTTTGCTATCATTTTCAATCTCATGGTCAGTATCTAGAAATTGTTTTTGGCATCTTTGTGCAAAAAGTCTTCCTACTGTTGACTTTCCTGAGCCCATAGCTCCAACAATAAAGATATTTTTTGAATCCATAGTACTATTTTACATTATATTTTGGACTAATGTCGGCAAGAATATCTATAAGCATTTTAACTTTGTCTGGATCTATGTCTGGTGTGATACCTGTCCCAAGGTTAAAAATATGTCCGGAGGGTGAGTTGTAATCTCTAAGTATTTTTTCCACAGACTCACGCATATTTTTCTCATCTAATTTTAAGACATTAACATCAAGGTTTCCCTGTAGAGCATATTTATTACCTATTTGATTCTTTATAAAACCAATGTTTGATGTCGAGTCAATTCCTAGAACATCTATATCCATACCTTTTAAAATATGTATTTTTTTTTCAGTTTCTCTAATGTAATAGATGAGAGGGACACCCTTGCTCACTAATGAAGCTTTTATTTTTTTGATATAATGTAGTGAAAACTCCTCATATTCTTTATCATTTAATAACCCTCCCCAAGTATCAAATATCATAGAGACATCAATTCCCGATAATATTTGTTTATTGAGATACTCTATGCTTACATCGGTTAAAATATTTAATATTTTATGTAGTAACTGAGGATTATTTTTTAGCATACCTAGTACATTATTAAACTTCTTGGAAGAGTTACCCTCTACAATGTATGTTGCTACTGTCCATGGACTCCCAATAAAACCTATTAAAGGTTTTTTTTCATTCAATTCGTTTTTTAATAACTTAATCGTATCAAATACATACTCTAGATTATCGACATGGTAATCACTAATATTTATTTGATTTAGGTCTTTTTCAGATCTTATTGTTTTATCAAAGACAGGACCTTTATTTTCTATGAAACTTAAATTAATCCCAAGCATTTCAGATATTACTAAGATATCTGAGAAAACAATTGCGCTATCAAGAGAGAATCTTTTTAGGGGTTGGAGTGTAATTTCACATGCAAGCTCAGGATTTTTTACTAAACTTATGAACCCCCCGGCTTTATTTTTAAGATTGATATACTCTGGTAGATATCTACCTGCTTGTCGCATAATCCAAATCGGAGTTCTTTCAATAGGTTCATTCTTAATAGCTTTTAAAAAAAGATGATTATGCGTTTGCAACATTCAGTTCCTTTTTAAACTTTTCATTAAGATACTTTGATATTCCTTCTGCTGCATTCCTTCCTTCAAACACTGCAGTCACAACAAGGTCAGAGCCTCTAACCATGTCCCCTCCAGCAAATACCTTAGGATTATGTGTTTGATGAGCAAAGCCTGATTTATTATTTATCATTACCCTGCCAATGCCATCGATTTTCACTTTGTTTTTTGTGAGCCAAGCAGGAGGGTTAGGTCTAAACCCGAATGCCATTATGACTCTGTCTGCTTTAATAATTTTTTCTGTTCCTTTTATAGGAACTGGTATTTCTCTGCCACGTATATCTGTTTTTTGCAGCTTTGTTTTAACAAACTTAACTCCTTCAACTTTTGTATCCCCAACTATTTCAATAGGTTGCATGTTCCACAAAAAATTAACACCTTCCTCTTTACTATTTTTAACTTCCCTTTTTGAGCCTGGCATGTTCTCTTCATTTCTTCTATATGCGCAGTAAACTTTTTTAGCACCCTGTCTGATTGCTGTTCTGTTACAATCCATAGCTGTGTCACCGCCTCCTAAAACCAAAACTCTTTGATTTTTCATATCTATATAATCATTTTTATCTGATTTCATCAGTCTTCTTATATTAGAATTTAAATATGGGAGCGAGTCATAAACACCGTCAAGATCTTCACCACTAAAACCACCTTTCATGTAAGTATATGTACCCATGCCAGTAAATACCGCATCATATTGCGATAAAATTTTTGTAAAAGTGATATCTTTGCCTACCTCAATATTTAGCTTAAATTCAACACCCATTCCTTCAAGAATTTTTCTTCTTTTATATACTATTTCTTTGTCTAGTTTGAATGGCGGTATACCAAAGGTTAGAAGACCGCCTATTTCTTCATATTTATCATATACGACAGATTTGATTCCTTTTCTCGCTAAAACATCCGCGCAAGCTAAACCAGCAGGTCCTGCACCAATAATGCCAACTTTGAAATTTGTAGGTTTTACATTTGATAAATCTGGTTGCCATCCCCGTTTTAATGCCTCATCTGTTATGTATTTTTCTATACTTCCAATGGTTACAGCGCCGAAGCCATCATTCAAAGTACACGCTCCCTCACATAATCTGTCTTGTGGACAAATCCTTCCACAAATTTCAGGTAGGGAGTTAGTTTGATGAGACAAGTCTGCTGCCTCTAATAATCTATCTTCTGAAATTAACTTCAGCCATTGAGGAATAAAGTTATGAACAGGGCATTTCCACTCACAATATGGGTTTCCACACTCTATGCACCTTCCTGATTGCTCGCTCGCTTGCTTGACCGTATAGTGCGCATAAATTTCTTTATAGTTTTTCAGTCGCTTGTTTGCTGGAGTAACCCTAGGGTCCATGCGTTTAAGTTCTAGAAATTGAAGATTCTTATCCATAATGACTTCAGATTATACTATATCTGTTAGTGACATGACTAGTGGAATAAAGATTATATGTTTCTATAGGATTAAAGAGATAACAGATCTTTGACTATTTTGCTTACCATACTCATATCTGCATTATCTCCATGGTTTTTTTTGATATCAGCCATAACTTTACCCATATCTTTAGAAGTTTTAGCTTCACAATTTACAATAGATTTTTTTACTGCTTCAATCATATCCACTTCAGACATTTCTTCTGGTAAATAGGTTTTTATAATATCCATTTCTTTTTTTTCTTTAGCAGCTAAATCATCTCTCCCTGCATTTATAAATTGATCATATGATTCTTGATTCCTTTTTATGACTTTCTTGAGTACTTGTACAGTCTCAGATTCTGATAACTCTATATTTTTGTCTTTTTCTAATTGTTTTATAAATGACTGAGCAAAACGGATAATTTCAACTTTATCCTTTTCACCCGATTTCATGGACTTCACGAGATCTTCTTGTATTTTATCTTTGGTGGATTGATTTGACATCAATAATTAGAATTTTTTATATGGGGGTTTTTTTCTGATTGCAGACATGCTTACTTTTCTTTTATGTCTTTTGGTTGCAGCTGCAATTTTTCTTTTTCTCATAGCTGTAGGTTTTTCGTAGAACTCGCGTCTGCGTGTCTCTGTTAAAATACCTGCTTTTTCACAGCCCCTTTTAAACCTTCTTAGAGCAATTTCAAATGGCTCATTTTCTCTAATTTGTACACTTGGCATATATTTATTTAAAATAGTTTATAATGGCGTAA
>JBJKYE010000015.1:0-6841 GCA_045561195.1 Gammaproteobacteria bacterium
TTGCACACCAATTGCGGATAATGCTTCTCTTACTTCATCGAGCTTAAAAGGCTTGATTACTGCTATAACTAATTTCATTGATAAATATCTCCTTTAAAACTTAATTGTAACTTAAAAATTTATTAGAAACTATAGCCTAGTGAAAAGACACCAAATGTAGTGTCAGTAGTACTAGTTCCGCCTGTTCCTGCTGTAATATCATCGTCGTTTTTACCGATTTGTAAACCAACATCAACACCCGAAACTGTGGTTGAATAGTCTAATGTATAAACGTTACCTTTGAGAGTAGAATCGCCTCCCCAGTAACCTGCAGTGAATGTCATTGGTAAACCAATACCTGCAAGATCTAGTGCTATAGAAGTATAGTCATAATCTTGAACAGCGCTACCATCATATTTACCATCAGCATAATCTATAGAGATAGGCCCCATTGATACACCAAAATTCAATTCTTCATAATCTGAATCAAAGTTATCAGTATAATAATATCCTGTAGCTCCTACATACATATCCATACCCATTGCACTGAATGCATAACCTGCATAGTAGTCATGCTCCAAGCCGTCTTTGCCCGCACCATCACCACCGTTACCAACATCTGCCCACCAAGTACCTAGATAAAAACCACCGTTTTCATAGTCGGCTCCAAAGCTCACAGAAGCGTCAGATTGGTGAACTCCTCTATACCAATACTCTGATGCGAATCCAACATTATAGCTGATAGATCCACCTTCTTCTGCTACAGCTGATTCTGATGCAACAGCTAAAGGTATTGATAAACTTACAGCCATAAAGACTGGTAAGATTTTTCTCATTAGTGTTTTCATATTTTTCTCCTTATATATTTATTTATTTATTTTTAAGTTTTAAGTTTTAAGTTCGACATTTATCAACGAAAAAAGTCAAGCTTCACACTACCTAATGCATAAACTATGCCAACAGCTAAACCCAATGAATACATTGTTTTTAGGGGAGTATGTAATAATTAATCGCTATGATATAATTATCCTATAATAAAGTAAAATGTTTAGATAAGTGCATCAAATGCACAAAATAGGTGCATAATGGATTCGAAGAAAATTTTAGATTTAGTGGGTAAAATTGAAAAACTTATACCCTCGAATGATTCTGATTCTCGAGAAGAATTAAAAAATGGTTTAAAAACACTTATAGAAGACTACTTACACTCGATGAATTTAGTAACACGCGAAGAATTTGATATTCAAAAGAAAGTGCTTTTAAAAACTAGATTGAAGATAGAAGAATTAGAAAAAAAATTAGATGACTAATTAATTTCTGATATTAAATAATCTACAGCTGACTTAACTTCATCATCCGATAAGGTAGATATTCCACCTTTTGCTGGCATCACACCAATCCCATTTATTGCACTCACATATAAAGTATTTTTACCTTTAGATACTCTTTCTGACCACTGGTCTTTATTACCAGTCATAGGTGCTCCAGCAGCTCCACTTGCATGACATGACATGCATGCTACATTATAAACCTCTTTACCAGATAATTTCTTAGACGCAACCATAACTGGTTTTTGAGCTTGCGTAACTGAGGGATTACTTGCCAGATTAGTTCTCCCGGACGGTTGGGTTCTTTGATCTGCTAAGCTTTGGAGTTCTGCTTTATAATTGTCGTCTCCACTGGATGAATAGCCTGCAAATACATTTGATAAAATCGCTATAAATATAGCCAAAACTATAATAATAACTGTTACGATTGAAAAGATTTTATAAAATTCTGCGTCTGATACTTTATGTTCCATAATTGTAGATTATCCATGTTTTATTTCTTGTGTAGATTATACTAAAAGAAATAATTAATTCATCATATATTTGCGTCTGTAGCTCAGTTGGATAGAGCATTAGCTTCCGAAGCTAAAGGTCAGAAGTTCGAATCTTCTCAGGCGCTTAACCTATTCTCTCAGCAGCTAATATCGTGTTCTCTATCAACGCACATACAGTCATTGGGCCTACTCCACCAGGCACAGGTGTTATAGCAGAGGCTTTTAATGAAGCAGAATCAAAATCAACATCACCACAAAGTTTGCCATCTATGTTGTGTATGCCCACATCAATTACAATACAATCTTTAGGGATTTGATCGCCATTAATGAATTTAGGTATACCAACTGCAACTATTACAACATCTGCATCTGATAGTTTTGCATTTAGATCTTTTGTACGTGAGTGACACATGGTTACAGTAGCATTTTGCTGTAGGCATAATATAGCAACAGGTTTTCCCACAATATTGGATCTCCCAACTACAGTAACATTTTTGCCACTTAAATCTGTTCCAGTAGATGCAAGCATTTGCATTATTCCTTTTGGCGTACAAGAGACTAAAGTATCCTCGCCAAGAAATAATTTACCAACATTTGTAGGTGTAAAACCATCCACATCTTTTGATGGATCTATTCTATTTAAAACTTTAGCAACAGATATATGGTCAGGTAGTGGTAACTGAACTATAACACCATGTATATTCTTATCTTTATTAATAATATCAATCTGATCTAGAATTTCAGATTCGGTTACTGATGATTCAAAACGCATTACATCTGATTCAATTCCAGCTTTGACAGCAAATTTTTCTTTTTGTGCAACATAGCTTGCTGATGCTTTCATGTCACCTACTAGGATTACTATAAGTTTAGGTTTAATATTTTTTTTATTTAGCTCAATAACTTTATTTTTTAGATCTGTTGTTAGAATATTTTCTGCAACTTCTCTACCGCTTATTACTTTTGCTACCATATTATGTCTCCTTTAAAAATCAATTGACTCTCTCTTTTTCTATTAATAATTGCACAACATCATAAAGTTCATCATATGAACTCACAAGCGAGCCACTTGTTTTATATTTTCCATTTATAATTAATGTTGGGACTGAGGTAATTTGATACTGATTAGCCAATCTTGAGCCTTTCTTTACCCTTAAATCTGTTCCAAAAGAATCAAAATATTCAACAAAACTCTTTGCATTATAGCCTTGATCCTTTATATATTCTTCTAACTTTTCTTTCGTATCAAGTCTATTACCATTAATATGTATCTCAGTGAATATCTTCTCGTGTAAATTATCATCTAACTTCATCTGCTGTAATGCATAATAAGCTTTAGCATGGACTTCCCATGTATCTCTCAGTGCAACAGGGACTTTTATTAATATTGTGTCTTTATCTAAGTTCATCTCAATCCGATCCATTGTAGGTTCTAGGTTATAACAGTGTGGGCATCCATACCAAAAGAATTCATAGATGATAATTTTATCGCTTTCAGTCTGTTTTTGATTAGAAATTTGAATATATTTTTGAGATGCCTCTGCTAAATAACCTAGGCTGCCAAAGATTAGTATTAGCCCCAATGGTATAAGTCTAATAAATTTCATCAGTATAACCCTTGAATATAATCAGAAACAGCTTTTAGCTCTTCATCAGTCATACGATGAACAATATTTCTCATCATTTTATTTGGATCATTTGATCTTGTGCTGCTTTGAAAATTTTTCAGTTGTGAATATAAATAGTCAGCATGTTGACCTGATAAAGAAGGAATTTTAGCTGGGCCATTTCCTTTGCCAGCAGGACCATGACAAGCCATACAAGCTTGAATCTTATATTCCATATTTCCGCCCCTATAGATGTTCTGGCCAAGAGTTAGGTATTTGTCAGAGGTAGCGCCAATTGCATTATCCAATGACGCATAATAAGCTGACAAATCAGAAATATCGTTATCTGATAAGGTTAATGATATACCATACATAATTGAATTATTTCTATTTCCATTAGCGCCTTGCTTGAATTCATGAAGCTGTTTTGACAAGTAACTGGCATGTTGACCTGCTAAATTTGGCCATATAGGGCTTGGGCTTATGCCCTCCTGCCCATGACATGCAACACATGCGACACTCTTTTCCTTACCTTTTATTGGATCTGCTGCTTGAATGCTTACAGATAATACCATTAAGAATGCAGTTGTTATGTAAAATGATAATTTATTCATAGCTCAAAAAGCATTATATAGCATCATCATAATACTTCAAATGCCAATCCATATTTAATGGGCTTTGTCCCAGTTATCACCGACACCAATATCTACAAGCAAGGGCACGTCTAACTTAAAACAATTCGCCATCAACTGAGATATTTTTCTATTTGCCTCTTCGACAAAGCTTTTGTTAACTTCAAATACAAGCTCATCATGAACTTGCATAATAATTTTTACTGGAGCATTCTCTTTTTCTATCCATTTAGCAATATCTATCATCGCTATCTTGAGGATATCTGCTGCAGTGCCCTGTATAGGAGCATTAATGGCTGTGCGTTCAGCTGCACTTCGTATTTGGAAATTACTATGAGTAATATTAGGAACATAAACTCTACGACCAAGCATAGTGGAAACAAAACCCATTTTCTTAGCATCTTTTTTTATTTTATCCATAAAATCTCTAACGCCTTCATACTTAATGAAGTATTTTTCTATATAATCCTTGGCATCGTTATTATTAATTTTTAACTGCTTACTTAAGCCAAATGATGATATACCATAAATTAATCCAAAATTAATAGCTTTAGCGGCCCTTCTTTCATCTTGACTCGGAGTTTTATTTTTCAAAGAAAATACCTCAATAGCAGTTGCCGAATGGATATCTTCTCCATTTAAAAAGCTAGTGATAAGTGACTTATCTTTTGAGATATGAGCCATTACTCTTAGCTCAATTTGTGAATAATCAGCAGAGAGTATTTTGTTTTCTTTTGTAGTTATGAATGTTTTTCTTATTTTTTTCCCATCATCAGTTTTAATTGGGATGTTTTGTAAGTTTGGATTAGACGAAGAAAGTCTTCCAGTAATAGTGACAGTTTGATTATAAGAAGTATGTAATCTATGAGTTTTATCATTTATTTGAGTGCCAAGCTTATCAGTGTATGTATTTTTAAGCTTTGATAGATTTCTATATTGTAAAATTAGTTTAGGTAAGTCATGCAGTAAAGATAATTCCTGCATGACATCTTCGTTAGTTGAAGGCTGTCCTTTAGGTGTTTTTTTTATTATTGGAAGTTTTAGTTGATTATAAAAAATATCCTGAAGTTGTTTTGGTGAACCAATATTGAACTCTTGATCAGCCAATTTATAGACATCTTCTTCTATTGATGCAATTCTTTCACCAAGATCTATGCTTTGCTTTTGCAAGCTTTTATGATCTATCATCACTCCATTTTGTTCAATTTGAGAAATGACATTTAACAGAGGTAACTCAACATTATTATATAAAGCAAACTGTTCTTTTAGCTTGCTTAACTTTCCTATAAAATAATTATAAAGTCTTAGGGTTATATCCGCATCTTCACAAGCATATATTTTTGCTTCACTTATATCTATTTCAGAAAATATTTTCTGTTTTGAACCCGAGCCAACGACATCGTCATATTTTATTTTCTCATAATCTAGATATTTTTTTGCTAAGCTATCTAAGTCATGTTTACCGGATGAATTATATATATAAGATAAGAGCATCGTGTCTTCAATTTTACATTTAAATGTTATTTTATACTTAGACAGAACATTAATATCATATTTAATATTTTGCCCAATAACTCTTAATTCTTTTTTTCTAAAAAGTTCATTTAGCATCGCAAAGATTTTATCTTCTTTGACATTGATATTATTATTTTCAGCATGACTGAAAGGCACATAATAACCTTCTCCTTCTGACGTTGAAAAAGAAAAGCCTACAAGTTTAGCTGAAATTGGGTCTAGTGATGTTGTCTCAGTATCAAATGAAAATATTTTCTTTTTTACTAACTTTTGCAAAAGCTTATCAAAATCGACCTTCTTATCGATGACCTTATATGACTTTTTTATATTAGTATTTTTCTTAACTTTTATACCGAAACTATCCGAAAGACTTTTGAGCTGATACTTTGAAGTTAAATCTGACAATGTTGATTCATCTCTTTTAGAGATAATGTATTTTTCTGGATCTAGATCAATGTCTACATCTTTTTTTAACTCTATGAGCTTCTTAGCAATAGCAATTGAATCTTTGGATTTGGATAGATTCTCTGATACTTTTCCCTTGATGTTATCTATATTTTGGATGATTGATTCCAAGTTATCATATTTATCCAATAATGAGACAGCTGTTTTTGGGCCAACTTTATCTACACCAGGGATGTTATCTGATGCATCTCCGACTAAAACTAAATAATCAAATATTTTTTCTGGGGTCACACCAAATTTTTTTATCACACCATTGGTATCTAATATTTTTTCGTCCATACTATTAACAAGAGTAACTCTACTATTTACTAACTGAGCTAGATCTTTATCTCCAGAAGATATTAGTACTTTTATATTATCTTTGTAATTTTGACTTGCCAGTGTAGCAATCACATCATCTGCCTCTACATTAGGAACTTGTAAGATCTTTATACCAAGGCTTTTGATCAAATCAATTATTGGAGATACCTGTTGTGATAATTCTATAGGCATGGACGATCTATTAGCTTTATATTGATCATATATTTCGTGCCTGAAGTTTTTCCCTTTAGCATCGAATATCACGCATAGATATGATGGATTGTAGGTTCTTAACAGCTTAGAAAGCATATTAGAGACACCATAAATAGCACCAGTATGCTCACCATCAGTATTTTTCAAGTGTGGTAAAGCATAATAAGCTCTGTATAAATAAGATGAACCATCAACTAAAACGAAATTTTTTGCATTTTTATCAACCAAAATGATCTAACCTATGTTAAGTTTATTCATTCAAAAGTTATAACTTAAAATAAATAAAATAGCTATGTCTGTATATACAA
>JBJKYE010000016.1:0-6572 GCA_045561195.1 Gammaproteobacteria bacterium
AGCCGGCACATTAGATGGCCCTGGCACGTATAAATGATGATTTCCTGACATGTGTTTTTCCTTATTATATTAAAATGAATTAACTAAAAATTTAATTTCATATAGTATGCCACAATTGTGGATATTTTAAACTATAATATATAAGTTTTAGGCGATCTTAAAAATGAATGTTTATCTTCTTTATATTATCTGTGGATCCTTAGGTGGGTTTCTAGGGGGGCTTTTAGGTCTAGGCGGCGGTATTGTTTTTGTGCCTATGCTTTTTTTCATATTTAACAATTATGATATTAACTCAGCTCATATGATGCAAAGTGCTGTCAGCACCTCTCTCGCATGTGTTGTTATTTCAAGCATGTCAGCTGCTATCAAACATAACAAAAATAAATTAATAAACTGGGATATTTTTTATAAAATGCTGCCAGGCATAACAATAGGGTCTCTATTAGGAGTAATACTGATTACTGTATTATCGAGTGACACGATAAAACTATATTATGGTTTATTATTGATTCTAATATCTATATACTTGATTTTCGAAAATGTAGATCAAAAAAATAACATAGTTTCAAAGAAAGAATTTAAGTTAATTAATATATTTTCAATTTTTACAAGTTCAATTAGTACTATGCTTGGAGTAGGGGGTGGCACTTTAACAACCCCATACTTCAAATATCATGGAGAAAGCATGAAGAAAAGTATCGCAACTGCAGCTGCATGTGGTGTTCCGATTGCGTTATTAGGAATAGTTATTACATTCATGATAAGTAAAGTTACATCTATTTTTAGTGTTACAATATTCGATTTTATAAATTTTGATGCGTTCATAATTATATCCATAAGCACATTGATTTTTTCTTATATCGGCGCTGGGGTTACCTTCATAACAAATACATCGACGCTAAAGAATTTCTTTTCACTTATGCTGCTAATAACTGGGTTTACAATATTGATCTTTTGATTCTGATTCTAATACATCAAGACCTGTTGCAATTTTAATAGCTTTATCTTTAAGAAATTTATTCTTGTTAAAAAATAGTAAAGATTTAGATCTGACTATATTTGATGTCCTTCCACCCGTAAAAAAATGCATAAGGAAATTAATTGTTCTGAAAAATCTATCATTATTTATAATGCAAGATCTTTCATATGAACTTAAAGCATCATCTATAGGACCTTCCACTTTAATGAATTTTTGTAGAAAATAAATATCTTGTATGCCCATATTTAAGCCAAGTCCTGCCATTGGGTGTATTGAATGAGCTGCACCACCAATCAAAACAAAGTTATCTAAAATATATTTTGTAGAATTAAAGCCAGTTAGAGGAAAAGTTATAGGTGAAGAAATATCAGTAATTTGGCTAACTCTATCCTTAAAGTTCTTGTTTAGTAAATTAATTATCTGAGTATTACTGTATCCTTGAAGCTCGTCTACAAAAGAACTATTCGCTGACCAAATTAGATTATATTGATTATTCGAGATTGGCAACATACCCTGAATTTGATTTTTATCAAACCTTTGTAGAGCAATGTTTTCACTAATGCCCTTTTTCAAACTCAAATTCAGAACTAGAGCTTTTTGATCATATACGATGTTATTATATCGGCAAGGATGATGTTTGAGGAAATCTTTCGTCACATGATCTGATTTGATGTTAAACACAGTATTGATATTATCAATTTCATCCGAATCTCGTGAGTCCAGTTTAAATATGTTTTTTTTTGCACTCAAATGATTATCAAGTGATTTAATAATATCTATATCTTTTACAATGTAACCTAACTTATCAAAAGCAATATCTCTTGATCGAAATAAAATATCTTCGCTTAGCGATTCATGCCAAGTTAGAATTTCATCATATCCTATAATACTATTTTTTTGAATATCATCCCATAACCTATATTTCATAAACATGAACTTAGACAGTAGATTAATTGAAAAATACCTAGCCTGTTTTTTTTCTAAACTCTTAGGTTTTTTATTTATTACTAAATAAACATTAAAGAAATTAGATAACACTACAGCAGTTAGTTTTCCAATAATCCCATCCCCATAAATAACAATATTTTTCATTATTTAGTGCCTATAGATAAATATGCATAGCCCTCAAGACCTAGTATCTTCTCTAAAAATTTAGTTTTTAAGGCAGGAGATGATTTTACTAAATTATACGTAGTAAATGTAATTATCTTTGACAACAACATATCGCTGGCAAATATATTGGTTGCATAATCAACATTTGAAAAAGCTGACTTTCTGTCAGAATCAATTAAATCAGATAAATTAGAGAAATCTGAGTCCATCTCAATACAGTTCAGTAGGGTTTCCAAATTTCTGAGCGCCAAATTAAAACCTTGCGCCCCCACTGGATGAAGTAACTGAGAAGAATTTCCGAGTAACAAAATATTATCTTTAGTTATGTTATTCGCTCTTGAAGTAACCAGCGAATATTTGCTGACAAACTCAAAGTTACTAATATTTTTTATGTATTTTTTAAAAACAGCTCTAATCGAATCCTCGTTAGGTTTACTATCATTGAAATACTTTTCTTCGAATTTCTTATCAAGACTAAGAACTATACTTAAATAATCTTTCTCATATGGTATGGCTGCAAATATACCGTGTTTATTAAATATTTGTATAGCAGCATTTTCTTCAAAATCTGCTTTTGCATTGTATATATATGATGATTGAGAATAATCAATAATCTCAGAATCAATATTTAATATATTTTTTATTCTTGAATCTATACCATCAGAAACTATCAAATAGTTAGATTCTATAGTTTTTTCAGATTCTATTTTTGAAATAATATAATCATCTTTTGAATTTTCTATCTCAATATCTTTTATATAATTATTTTCAATAATATCTACTTTAGATGATTGGGTTAAAGCATCTAAAAATGTTGATAATAGGCATCTTCGATCAACCACATAGCCTAGATTATTTAAACCTATATCAGTAGATTCAAGTGATAATCTATTTAAACTACTAAAACTCTTTAAATTTAGTTTTTTGATTGGGTAGGCATATTTTTCTACTTGATCCCATAAACCAAATTTTTTAAGAATTAAGAAAGATCTATAGTTGAGTGACAGTGGAGCATAGTTTTTAAAAGTACTGTTTTTTGATAAATTATTTTTTTCAATCAAACAACAGCTATGACCATGTTTTGTCAATTGTAATGCTGTTAAAGCACCGACAAGCCCTGCGCCGCTAATTAAAAAATCATACTTTTTATTCATTTTCTATTATTCATTATATTTTCTATATCACATATCTCTTTTGGGGCCCTTGAAGTTAGAACATCAGGTCCGTTTTTGGTAATTAGTATGTCATCTTCAATTCTTATGCCAATGTTGTGGAATCTTTTATTTACATCTTTGTCTGCTCTTATATACAAACCAGGCTCTACTGTAAAAATCATACCAGGCTTAAGCTTTATAGGTTTACCATCACATACATATTCAAGAGGATCATGGACATCTAGGCCCATCCAATGACCGGTATTATGCATATAGAATTTTTTGTAAAGTTCTTTTTTAACTATAGACTTATAATCACCTTGGAGTAGACCAAGATCAATTAGTCCCTTGGTTAATGTTCTCACTGCGGCTTTGTGAACATCTTGGAGAGTATTTCCAACAATGCATTTTGAGATCGCATTTTTTTGTGCCTTTAGTACCAAAGAATATATCAGCTTCTGATCTTGGGTGAATTTACCATTAACTGGAATTGTCCTTGTTATATCAGATGCATAATATTCAAATTCACAAGCTGCATCGGTCAACAGTAAATCTCCATTTTTTAAATTAGAAGAATTATCAATATAATGTAGAATACATGCATTTTTACCCCCAGCAACTATGGAAGTGTATGCTTCAGTAGCTTTATTGGATCCAAAATCATATAAAAGCTGTGATTCGATTTTTTTCTCCGAGACGTTAGGCTTACATTTGCTCATTAAATTTATATGGGCATCTGCAGAAATCTTGCATGCTTTTTTAATTATCGCTATTTCTTCATTACTCTTTATTAATCTTAATTTATGAACAATTTTGTTAATTGAATAATGATTGGATGGGAGTTCTGCGCCTTTTCGATAATTATTCTCAATTTTCTGTAAGCAATCATCGACTACAGTCAGTAAATCTGATTGCTTTGATAGTGAATGATAAATTGATTTAGATTTTTTGAGATAGCCGTATAACTCACGTTCTAAAGTTTCAGTATACCCACACTTATCAAACCCATAGATATTTTGGATTTTTCTGGTAGTCAGAAGATCCCCAGACCAAACACTGTCATGTTTATTTGGTTGTTTAGAAAAAAAATGGGCTACAGACTTAGATCTGTCTTTATATATTAATAATACAGAATCAGGCTTTTCAAAACCTGTTAAATAATAAAAATTACTGCATTGTCTATATCTATAAGTGGAATCATTGTTCCTTATTTTAATAGGTGAAGAACTAATTATGGCAATTGAGTTTGGCTCCATATATTTTGTGAGAAGCAGTCTTCTTTTTTTAAATACTAAATTTTTACTCATTAGTGGCGGCCTCCTCATTAGATTCATTATAAATATGAGATATAGATGCTACAACATAATTGCTGATTTCTTGATAGCTCTTCTCTAAAACTTGATTATCATCATCTAAATCATAATCTGTACTAACTTTCGTTATCTCTGAAAAATCATGCAATATTTCTTGTAAAGTTAATGTATTTTTTAAAAGTTTATTAGTACTCAGATAATTTATACTGACGATATAGCTTCTAATCCAGTCAGATAATGATAGCAATCTTGCTGATAAATCTGGCTCGTCATTAAAGAATAAGATTGAAGTGTCAGTTTTTATGTTTTCTCTAATATTTTTAATATTGTCTTCAATAAGATCAATATCAAGATTAGATGGTTTTTTTAAAGAATCAGAAGTGAAATATGTGATCAAACCTTCTTTATAAGAGTTGAAATCACAGTTAGATGACGCGAATCCAGTTAAATAGCCTAGCGCTTCTACAATAGTAAAAGAACTATCAATTGAAGATAGGTGCGTTTCAAGTTTATTTTGTAAATTATTCATTGTTTCTTTCAAAATAGTTGATAGATTATCTATTATAGAAACATTATAATATATGTCTCTAAATAAATGATTTTTAATGGTAGATTATGTCTAAAATAGGTGAACAACTACAAGATCTAAGAGTATCTATTGATAATATTAAAGAGAGTATGAAAAAGATTAAAATTGAAAACTCATTACTGCAGAAACAACAGGAGTATCTGGTATCGGAAAAAGCAGAACTTGTTAAAAAAAATGAGGCTGCAAAAGAACAGATAGAAGCTATCCTGGAACGCATAAAGAATATTGGTTAATACAATGGATCAAGAACAAATAACAATATCTGTGATGGATCAGGAGTACAAAATCAAATGTAATACATCTGAAATTGATCTTCTTCAAAAATCTGCAGCATACTTGGATATAAAAATGTCAGAGATCAAAAAGAATGCACCATCAATGTCTAAAGATAAAGTGGCTGTCATGGCGGCACTCAATATTGTTAGTACATTTCTTAAACAAGAAGATGATTTAAAAGAATTTGCTAATATATCAGATGAAATTAATGATTTGCAACAATCACTACTAGAGATTGGTGGCGAATAATGAAGTTTTGGCTCATGAAAAATGAACCTGAAGACTACAACATTGATGATCTAAAAAGAGATAAGACTGAACCTTGGGATGGTATTAGGAATTATCAAGTAAGGAACATGATTAGAGATGATATGAAGATTGGCGATCATGCATTTTTTTACCATTCGAATTGTGAAATCCCTGGTATATATGGATTAATGACAATCAACTCTAAACCTTATCCAGATCACACGGCATTTGATAAAAAAGCTAAATATTATGATATTAAGAGCAAAAAAGAGAGCCCAACATGGTTAATGGTAGATGTTAAATATAAGAGAAAACTAAAAAAAGTAATAACATTAAGCGAATTAAAGTCTCATAAAAAATTAAAAGACATGAGAGTGGTTCAAAAAGGTAATAGATTATCAATTACAGAAGTTCAAAAGAAAGATTGGGATTATATTTTGAATTTAGAAGAGAATTAAAATAAAAATCATAAATATATTTGTTAAAAACAAAAATAAAATCAAAATACTGCAAAAAATCTTTAAAAAAAAAAATAAAAACAATGAAAAATAACTTGTTTTATTCAATTTAACTAAATAAACTGAAAAAGAGTACCAACACTGCGGAGGAAACAGCCATGGTAGCAAAGAAAAAAGCAAAGGTTGCTAAGAGAAAAACTAAAGTAACCAGAAAGAAAGCGAGTAAGAAAAAAGTTGCTAAGAAAAAGGTAACAACTACTCGTCGTAAAGCAGCTAAGAAGAAAGCTAAGAAGAAAGTAGCTAAGAAAAAAACTACTAAGAAGAAAGCTAAGAAGAAAGTTGCTAAAAAGAAGAAAAAAGTAACTAAAAAGAAAGCTAAGAAGAAAGTTGCTAAAAAGAAGAAAAAAGTAACTAAAAAGAAAGCTAAGAAGAAAGTTGCTA
>JBJKYE010000017.1:0-6435 GCA_045561195.1 Gammaproteobacteria bacterium
TTCAAAGAATCAAAAATATTACCGTAATTATATTATGCACAAGCTTTATTACAAGTTGCAACCAATCAATTAGCTATAAACGACCACAAATTCTGACTAATTTTGGTAGTTTTGAATGCTCTACACATAAATTAGCGGGTAAACAGTACTCAAGCATATGGGAAAAAACTAGGAGTGGGTTTTGTCTAGATACAGTTTATTCTCCAAGGGTTAATAAAGAAATTGAATGGTTCATGAACAATAAAGAGTTCTTGTATAGGTCGCTTGATAGGGCAAGACCATTTCTATATCATGTAATATTAGAACTAGAGAGAAATAACCTGCCGTTTGAGCTAGCTTTATTGCCAATAGTTGAAAGCGGATATCAGCCCTATGCATATTCACCATCTAAAGCAGCAGGAATATGGCAATTTATTCCCCCAACAGCCAGAGAATATGGTCTCAAAAAAAATTGGTGGTATGATGGACGGAGAGATATATTTGCATCAACTAAAGCTGCAAGTCATTTTCTTAAAGATATGAAGCGTCATTTCAAAGGAGACTGGTTGTTAGCGATAGCATCATATAATACTGGAGCTGGTAATGTTGGCAAATCTATTAAGAAAGCTAATTATGTTCTAGGTAATAAAACATTTTGGGATCTAGATCTTCCTAGAGAAACAGAAATTTATGTACCTAAGTTAATTGCTTTAAGAGATATTATGGCTAATCCAACAGCGTATGGTATCAGGCTACCTACATTATCAAATAAACCTCAAACTAAGTTTGTTAATATTAAATATCCAATAGATTTCTATAGTATATCAGTACTGTCAGGTATTGATGAGGAAACTATATATAAATTAAATCCAGGTTTCAGTGCATGGTATTTTTTACCGACAATGCAAAAAAGATTATTACTTCCTATAAAAAATGCTGATAAATTTTCCGAGAGATACTCTAAACTAATTAATTTAATTTATGATAATCAAATACATTTAGTAGAAAAAGGTGATACTCTCTCAAGAATCTCTAGAAGATATAACGTATCAATCAAGTCAATCAAGATTCTAAATAATTTAAAGTCAGACTTAATAAGAATTGATCAAAAACTAAAACTACCAATTGAAGGTGTTGTGGGCGATAAAAATCAAATAAATATAGCAGGCAAAAATTATAAAATTAGAGATGGAATAATATCTTATAATCATAAAATTAAGAGATATGACAATTGGTATAAAATTGCAAGGGAATATAATACGAACTTAAAAACTCTCTTGACTTGGAATAATGCAAATAAAAAGACAAAACTCAAAGTAGGTCAATTCGTAAAAATACAAATGAAAAGTCCTGTGCTATCTTCTGATCAAAAAGAAAGGCTAAGATATGTAGTTGGTTTAGGTGATACTGTAAAAAACATAGCATTAGGATTTGACATCACTCAGCGTGAACTACTAGAAGGTAATAATATTAAAAACTCTAGATCTTTGAGGGCTGGCACAAATTTAGTAATAACGAAATAGTTACAACTTAGATATATAACGATCACCGCGATCGCACATAATTGTTACAATTTTTGCTTTTGTATTGTCTTTGGCTATGACCTTAGCAATGTGTATGTTAGCCGCAGCAGAGAGCCCAGAAAACAACCCATATTTAGTTGCAAGTATATTTGAGGTATATTCTGCATCTGATTGATTTATGTCAATAATTTCATCAATTATAGCATTCTTTCTTATTGCAGGAACATACTCTTTGCTCCATCTTCTGATACCAGGGATTTTGGAACCATCTTCAGGTTGAACCCCTATAATTTTTATAGCTGGATTCTTTGTTTTTAAAAACATAGAAACTCCAGTTATAGTGCCTGTTGTTCCCATTGCTGAGATAAAATGCGTAATATTACCATTTGTTTGATCCCATATTTCTGGGCCTGTACCTTTATAATGAGCCATATAATTAGCCTTATTTGAGAATTGATCAAGAACATAGCCTTTGCCCTCTTCTTCAAGCTTCTTTGCTAAATCTCTAGCGCCTTCCATGTCCTTTTCTTTCGATACCAGTAGTACTTTTGCTCCATATGCCTCCATAGTTTTTATTCTCTCAATAGAAGCTGTCTCAGGCATTATAATAGTAATCTTATATCCTTTTATGGCAGCAACCATTGATAATGCAATCCCAGTATTACCACTTGTTGCTTCTATCAAGGTGTCACCTGGTTTGACTGAACCAGCATGCTCTGCTTCTAAAATCATATTTAATGCAGGTCTATCTTTTACAGATCCTCCTGGATTGTTACCTTCTAACTTAACAAAAATCTCACCATGATTTGAATCTGTTGGAATTTTAACAAGAGGAGTATTGCCAATAGTACTTTGTATATCTTTGATTTTCATTTTTTATTCCATTATTACAATTGCAACTGCATGTTGATCAGAGTCTGATATTGACAAAAAGAGACTATTAGCAGATAACTTGTCTAATAGTTTTATTAATAAACTATCCATTATAAAAAATGGTTTCCCAGAATCTGCATGTGTTACTGTGATTTGTGATGGATACACGCCCTCTCTATATAATCCTGTGCCCAGCGCCTTTGATAATGCTTCCTTTGAGGCAAAATTCTTGGAAAGATAATTAATCGGGGAATCGGATATGATAAATTCATTCATTTCAGTATTAGAGAGAATTTTTTTCGCAAACTTTTCACCATATTTATTGAACAGATCCTTAATCCTGTTGTTTTCAACCAAGTCTATTCCAATTCCTTTAATCATTCTTGTTTATTATACTAATGATTTTTTTAATTGCATCACTTAAACCGGTAAAAACCGCTTGTGAAATAATAGCATGCCCAATATTGATTTCATTGATATGATCCAATTTACAAATTTCAGATAGATTTTCATAATTCAGACCATGTCCAGCATTTACAAGTAAATTTTTTGTATGAGCATATTTAGACGCAGAAGATACTTCCTCTAAAGCTTCAAACTCATCTATTGTGTTGAATAGATTGGCATACTTGCCAGTATGAAGTTCAACTAACTCAGCTCCAACATCTGCAGCTATACTTATTGATTCATGATTAGGATCAATAAAGAGTGACGTCTTAATATTATTTATTTTAAAATTAGAAATTGTAAGCTCTAATTCTTTCAACTGCGTGTTTGAATATGAAGTAAGGTTTAATCCACCTTCGGTAGTTTTTTCTTCACGCTTTTCAGGAACTATACAACAATAATTGGGTTTAAGCTCCATAGCAAATTTGATCATTTCATCTGTATTAGCCATTTCAAAGTTTAAAACTTTTGCACATTGACGTATGTCTGTTGCGTCTTTATCTTGTATATGTCTTCTATCTTCTCTGAGATGGATGGTGATAAGGTCTGCACCAGCATCTTCAGAGATACGTACAGCATCAAGCAGATTTGGATATAATGTATCCCTTGATGTTTTAATAAAAGCGATATGATCTATATTCACACCTAGTCGTATTTTCTTATTACCCATATACATATGATACTAATTAAATGACTTAAGCGCTTCTACTATCTCCTGATATTTTTTGTCATATGGTTTTTTATTAAATAACATATCGAGAATTTCATAAGTATCTAAGTCAATGAATTCAACATAAAGTTCTTGCTGTTGTGACGTTAATGTAGGATAAACTTTTTCTGTATAGCGAGTAAGTAAAATATCTATTTCTCTTATACCCTTGCGACATTTCCAAATTACCCTAGATAAATGCATTCTATTCAGATGCAAGCATTGTCTTAATATGCGATATTGCTTTTGCTGGATTGAGATTTTTTGGGCAGGTTTTTGTACAATTCATAATTGTGTGACATCTAAATAATTTAAATTTATCTGCTAAATTCGATAGTCTTTCTTTTTTTGCGGTATCGCGACTATCTATAATCCATCGATAAGCATGTAGTAAAGATGCAGGACCAAGATACTTATCAGAATTCCACCAATAACTTGGGCAACTTGTAGAACAACATGCACATAAAACACATTCAATTAAACCATCTAATTTTTCCCTATCAGCCTGAGATTGTAAATGTTCTCTTTTTGGTTTGTTATCATTAATTAACCATGGTTTTATAGACTCATATTGTTTATAGAAGTTTTTCATATCAGGCACAAGATCTTTAACCACCGGCATATGTGGTAGAGGATATATTTTTAAATGTGACTCTTCTGCAATATTAAGAATACAAGCCAATGTATTAGTGCCATTAATATTCATAGAGCATGACCCACATATACCTTCTCTGCATGACCTTCTGAAGGATAAAGTCGAGTCAACTTTATTTTTAATATACAACAGAACATCTAGAGCCATTGGTCCAAAATTATCTTTGTCTAAAATATATGTATCAATACATGGGTTAGAGCCATCATCAGGATTATATCTATATATGTCGACAGTTAAGATATTTTTAGGTTCACTATCTAACCTATAAGTTTTACCTTTTTTTACAATTGAGTTAATTGGTAGTGTGAATTTAGCCATATTAATATGTCCTTGCTTTTAACTTAACGGTTTCTACTTCATCTGTTAAAGTTTCAAGTTTAACAGGTTTGTAATCAAAAATACTATTTCCATCTTTATCAATCATGACCATAGTATGTTTTAACCATTCCTTATCATCTCTCTCAGGAAAATCATCTCTTGCATGACTTCCTCTACTCTCTTTTCTATTATAAGCTGAGTACAAAGTAGCTACTGCTTGATATAATAAATTATTTAATTCTAGAGTTTCCACAAGATCGGTATTCCATATTAATGATTTATCACTAACAGATACATTTTTGAAATCATTAAACAAACCTTTCATTATTTCTATCCCTTTCTTTAAAATCTCTTCATCTCGATAGACAGGTGCATATCTTTGCATAGTTTTCTGCATTTTCTCGCGTAGTTCAGCTGTACTTATGTCTCCTGATGAATTTTTTATTCCGTCAAAATCACTTATTATGCTGTCTAATGTTGATTTTTTTATATCAGGATGATTTTTAGATTTATTATCTAAAATTTCACAAGCTCTCTCAGCGGCAGATTTACCAAATACTATTAAATCTAACAATGAATTAGAGCCAAGTCTATTTGCGCCATGAACAGATACACATGCACCCTCGCCAAGAGCCATGAGACCCTCTACTGTTGTGCCATTACCATCCGAGATAACTTCTGTAAAGTGATTCGTAGGAGTGCCTCCCATATTATAGTGAACTGTAGGAATTACAGGTATTGGTTCTTTCGTTGCATCGACACCAGAGAATATTTTAGCCGTTTCTGTGATACCAGGTAATTTTTCATGTATGACACTTGCATCTAAATGTTCTAAATGAAGAAGAGCATGATCTTTCTCTTTACCTACGCCTCTGCCAGCATTTACTTCCATTTGTATTGCCCTACTGACTACATCTCTGGATGCTAAATCTTTTGCGTTTGGGGCATATTTGGGCATGAACCTCTCGCCTTCGGAGTTAGTTAAATAACCACCTTCTCCTCTTGCTCCTTCTGTAATAAGACAACCTGCCCCATAGATTCCAGTAGGATGAAATTGAATAAATTCCATATCCATTAAAGGTAAGCCTGCTCTTAATACCATTCCATTGCCGTCCCCAGTGCAGGTATGAGCAGATGTTGAGGATTGATACGTTCTTCCATGCCCGCCTGTAGCAAGTATGACCATATGAGCTTGGAATAAATGAATAGTTCCATCATCTAAGCACCATGCAAGAACTCCAACACATTTTCCATCTTCGAAAACCAGATCTATAACAAAATATTCTATATAAAAATCTACATTATTTTTAAGTGATTGAGTATAAAGTGTATGTAAAATAGCATGACCAGTTCTATCAGCAGCCGCACAAGTCCTTTGGGCAATACCTTTACCATACTCTGTGGTCATTCCTCCAAATGGTCTCTGATAAATCTTACCTTCCTCTGTTCTAGAAAATGGTACCCCAAAATGTTCTAGTTCTATTATTGATTCAACTGCATTTTTACACATATACTCTATTGAATCTTGATCGCCTAGCCAGTCAGAACCCTTAACTGTATCGTACATGTGCCAACGCCAATCATCTTCACCCATATTTCCTAGGGCTCCACTGATACCACCTTGAGCGGCTACTGTATGACTACGTGTTGGAAAAACTTTAGATATACATGCGACACTATGATCAGACTGAGAAATTCCCATCGTTGCTCTTAATCCAGAACCACCAGCACCAATTACAATAGCATCATGTTTGTGTTTTATAATATCCATATTAACTTCCTCTGATCATCGATAGCGATATTAGAGTTACTAGGAATAATATAACATGAATCGCTTTTGATAAATTAATAAAAAATCTTTGCATTGAATCATTATGTATATAATCCTCCATGATTGTTTCTATTCCTAAAGAACTATGCATAAAAAGCGT
>JBJKYE010000018.1:0-6122 GCA_045561195.1 Gammaproteobacteria bacterium
GAAAACATTCAGGTTGATGTACAAGAACTTGATATAAATCAGAGTATACATTTAACAGAAATTAAATTACCGGATGGTGTTGAATTTCTATCCGGCACTGATAAAGATCATGATTCTGCAATCGTGAAATGTTACCAGCCTGTTGAAGAAGTTATAGAGACTGAAGCACCAGAAGCTATGGCAGAACCTGAAGATGCTACCGCGTCGAAAGATGATGAGGCAACACCTACAGAAGGTGACACTGATGATTCAAAAGAAAGCTAGTTTTTAATTATATTTAGTTGCGCTTATGAGTCAAATGTCTTTACAGCTAATAGTTGGTCTCGGTAATCCTGAACAAAAATACATGTCAACAAGACATAATGTTGGCTTTTGGGTCGCAGATTCACTTTCTAAAAAGTTAGCTAGAGATTTCACTTTCCATAAAAAATATGAATCTGATCTTTTTGAGTATGAGTTTGAGTCACGCTTATTTCATATCATGAAACCCCTGAGTTATATAAACAACAGTGGAGTGCCAATTAAAAAATTTATTAAGAATAAAAATATTGAGGCAGAAAATATTTTGATAATCTATGACGATTTAGATTTATCAGTTGGAAAAGTTAGATTAAAACAAGGCGGCGGCAGTGGAGGCCATAATGGTCTTAATAGTATTATTGAGCAGATCGGTTCAAAAAACTTTTGGAGACTAAGAATAGGTATTGGTAAACCTGACGATAAGAATAAAGTGATAGATTATGTCCTTGGAAAACCATCATTGGTTGATAAAGATCTGATTAATAAAAGTATTGATTTATTAATTGATGAAATAAATACTTTTCTCTCTGGTGAATCTACTAAACTGATGAATAAATTAAATGGAGAGAATAAGCAAGATGGGATTTAAGTGCGGCTTAGTTGGGATGCCTAATGTTGGAAAATCTTCAATTTTTAATCTGTTAACTAAACAAAAAATTGCTGCTGATAACTACCCTTTCTGTACCATAGATCCAAATATTGCTTACGTTGAAGTACCAGATCAAAGACTTGATTGCTTAGCAAATGTGAACAAATCTGAAAAAGTCATTAAGGCATCTATCGAGTTTGTAGACATAGCAGGCTTAATAAAAGGAGCTTCCAAAGGAGAGGGATTAGGCAATGAATTCTTAAGTCACATAAATAGTACAGATGTAATTGCTCATGTTGTTAGGTTCTTCAGGGATGATGATATTCTACATGTAAAAGGTCAGCATAACCCTTATGAGGACTTTCAAGATATAAATCTCGAATTAATTTTAGCTGACTTGAATACCTTATCTAAATATCTAGAAAGATTAAAAAAAAGTAAAATGCCCCCTAAGGAAAAGGATGTTTTGGTAACAGAATTAGAAAACTTAATAGAACATCTTTCTGATGATAATTTTGCCTCTTCTTTTCATTTTAGCGATGAATTATTGAGTTTAAATGATCTTAAGTTGTTAACAAAAAAACCAATGTTTATCATAGCAAATATTAATGATAAAACTGATGAAAATGAAGTTCTAGAATTCCAAAAAAAAATATCTGATAATATTCATCTTGTAACTATAGATGTCAAACTAGAGCAAGATATCTCAGATTTAGATCCCAATGATCAAGCTGATTTTATGGATGAAATGGGCATTAAGGAAAGCGCTCTCACAAGGATTATTAGAAAAGGTTATGAACTCTTGGGTCTTAAAACATTTTTTACTTCTGGGCCTAAGGAAACTAGAGCATGGGCAGCAAAAAAAGATTTTAATGCAAGGGAATGTTCAGGTATTATACATACAGATATCCAGAAAGGGTTTATAAGAGCTGAAACAGTATCTTATGCTGACTATATTGATAATGATGGTGAGCAGGGTTCTAAAAATAGCGGTGTTTGGAGACAAGAAGGCAAAGATTATATGGTACAAGAGGGTGATGTAATTTACTTTCGCTTTAATATTTAATGGTTATGTAGCTCAGTTGGTTAGAGCACAGCACTCATAACGCTGAGGTCGGTGGTTCAAATCCACCCATAACCATTCTATTACTTTAAATGTAGTTTTTGTTATCTTGTTAGTAAGCTATTATTTGATTATGATGAACTACTTTATATATATTTTTTCTTCCTATGCTATCGTGATAGGATCAATGTTATTGAACGCAGCAATTCTCTATTTCACATTTAAAAAAATCAAAGGAAACATTAAAGATAAGAGATAAATTATGAAGAAGAGAACTCTGAGAATATATTATATTTCTTTTATCTTGATATCATTATCTTTGCTTTTTTTTATGTTTATAAAGACATTCAATGATAATCTATTATTTTATCGTAGTCCCTCTCAAATCACCAATTCAGAGTTTCCTGATAATTATGTTTTTCGAGTTGGTGGAGTTGTTCTTGACGGCTCATTAATTAAGAGTAAAGATACCATGAATGTAAAATTTGCTATTACTGATTATGAACAGAATCTTGATATTACTTATACAGGTATTTTGCCGGATCTTTTCAGAGAAGGTCAAGGTGTTGTAATGAGAGGAAAGCTAGGTAATGATGGTATATTTTATGCGGAAGAGGTTTTGGCAAAACATGATGAAACTTACATGCCTCCTGAAGTACTAGATAGCTTAAAAAATAATAAAGAAGCTCTAAACAAAACCACTGAGTCTATGAAAATATATAAATAATATGATTGCGTACATCGGATTTTTTTTAATACTACTCGCATTTTTAAATGCATTAATTTTGATATCTTCAAAACCATTATTATCAAAAGTTATGCCTGATTATGGTTCGGTAATTTTATCTTCATCAAAGTTACTTTTTCCTTTAATATTTTTCTCATTCATAAGCTTGGTATTATCTTTTTTAACAAATGATTTTTCATTGAAATATGTATCGTCTAACTCCAATTCTTTATTACCTTATTACTACAAAATATCTGCAACCTGGGCTGGTCATGAGGGTTCAATGTTATTATGGTGTCTGGTATTAAGTTTTTGGACATTTATGGCAAGTGTTTATAGCAAAGATCTAGATGCCGATTTTAGATTGAAATTTTTATCAATAATGGGATTATTAAATATAGGATTTTTGGCATTCCTTATATTCACGTCTAACCCTTTTGAGAAAAATTTATCTATCCCAATTGATGGAAGGGACTTAAATCCTTTATTGCAGGATTTCGGTCTGATTGTTCACCCTCCAATGCTTTATATGGGGTATGTAGGATTATCTGTGGTTTTTAGCTTTGCTGTAACATGCCTGCTAAAACATGACTTTAAGCCAGAATGGGCAAAGTGGATCAGACCTTGGGCTTTGATGTCATGGAGTTTTTTAACACTTGGTATAGCTCTAGGAAGTTGGTGGGCCTATTATGAGCTAGGTTGGGGAGGCTGGTGGTTTTGGGATCCAGTTGAAAATGCATCTTTCATGCCATGGTTAATAACGACAGCTTTGATACATTCGCTTATTACATGTGAACAGAAATCCATGTTTAAGAATTGGACAATCTTGCTATCCATAATCGCATTTTCATTAAGTTTACTTGGGACTTTTTTAGTTAGATCAGGAATTTTAACATCTGTACATTCTTTTGCTAATGATCCTGCAAGAGGAGCTTTTATTTTATTATTCTTAGCAATAATAACTGGATCAGCACTAATATTATACTTAAAGAATTCCCCCAAAATGAATGATAAGACATCTTTCAGTTTTTTTTCAAAGGAAAGTTTCTTTTTAATAAATAACATATTACTCGTTACGGCAACATTCACCATATTGCTTGGTACTATGTATCCTCTAGTACTAGATATCCTAGGTTTAGAAAAAATATCTGTTGGCGTTCCATATTATAATTCTGTGTTTCTTCCTTTGATGATACCGCTAGTTTTCTTAGCTGGATATATCCCGATCTTATTTTTGTCAAAAAAAGTAAAATCGCAAGGCCAGTCTAAATATTTTTTTATCAGTTTTATCATAGTAGTCCTAGTTTCATTGCTTAGTCATTCTTTGTTCGATGTATACAACCTAAGTATTTTCATTGGGTTTTTCTTATTTGCGTGGATAACTCTCAATTTGATATATGACTTTATATCAAAATTAATATCTACAGGCAGTATTAGATTCTTTTTTAAAAACATTGGCATGTTCATGGCGCATCTAGGCTTAGCATTATTTGTTATTGGAGCTACCGTAGTAGAAAATAATAAAATTGAAAAAGAGGTAGTTATGAATCTCAATGAAAAATTAGATGTTGGAGGTTATTCATTTGAATTTGTCGATATAAACGAAAATATAGGACCAAACTATTCATCAGTCATAGGACACTTTAGGGTTTACACTAATAATGAATTTATTACTGATATGTATCCTGAAAAAAGATTATATAATTCAAGTGAAATGCCAATGACAGAAGCAGGGATTGATCCTGGATTTAAGAGAGATTTATACATAACGCTTGGAACAATGATAGATCAAAATAAATGGTCAGTAAGAATATACCATAAACCATTGATTAGATTTATTTGGATTGGCGCATTAATGATGGCGCTAGGAGCAATTCTTAGTGTTTTGATGAAAAGAAGAAATATAAAAGTGGTGAACTAATTTTGAACAATAAAATATCCATAACAATGTTCATTGTTTTCGTTTTGTTACTCTATTTAGGTTTATCAAACAACTCAAGATTAGTTCATTCACCACTAATAGATAAAGCTGTGCCAGATTTCAACCTCCGTGTTCTTCAGTCAGAATCATATGCTAATAGTTCTAATTTCCCTGATGATGTTTTTCTTCTAAATATATGGGCCAGCTGGTGTGTAGCATGTATCAAAGAGCATCAAGTACTTAATTTAATTAACAGTGAAAAGAAAGTAAGGTTAATCGGTATCAATTATAAAGATAATGAGGATGATGCCATTGGGTGGCTAAAAATATATGGAAATCCCTATGAGTACAATATCATTGATGAGGGCGGTCAGCTTGGAATTGACTTAGGGGTTTATGGTGTACCTGAAACTTTTCTAATAGATAAGAATAATATTATAAGAGCCAAGTATATTGGTGCCATAAGCGAAGATATCTATTACAATGAGATATTGCCAACTATAGAGATTATATCAGATGAGAAGTAAAATTTTTTTATTTAGTCTTTTAATACTTATTTCGGCTACAATTTCATATGGCGAAAATTCTAAAGATACAAAACTCTATAATAAAATTATAACTGAATTAAGATGCATGGTTTGTCAGAATCAAAATATAGCAGAATCAGAAGCCCCGCTTGCTGTTGATCTAAGAAATAAAGTTAAAACTATGATTAATAGTGGCTATGATGAAAAATATATCAAAAAATATATGTCTGATAGATATAGTGATTTCATACTCTATGATCCACCATTTAGAGTACAAAATATATTATTATGGATTGGCCCATTTTTATTTTTATTAATAATATATTTCATTCTTTTTAGGAAAAATATAATTAAATGATATATATAATTATTTCTATTTTCACATTATTTTATTTATTCTTTTTATTTAAAAATATTGGTGAAGTCACTAAAGTCTCACATAGGAATAAGAAATTCATTAGTATAATTGTAATTTTACTCTTTCTAATGATAAGTATATTTGTCAAAGATTCTGGAATTACTAATCATGAGGAATATGAGTCTATTCTGCATAAACATTCCGATATACGTAAAAATATTTCTACGATTAAGAAAAATATACCCATACTCCGCTCAAAACTAAATAAAGAAAAAGACTATTATCAGGGTTGGGTGATGTTAGCTAAATCTTATATAATTACTGATGATATTACACAAGCAAGAGATGCATACGAAAAAGCTTTATCGCTTAAGGCTGATGACCCAATCATAATCGAAGAATTTATTTCAGTATTAATAAAGCTTGATCCGAAATCTAACAAAAAAGAAATATTAAATTCATTTGATCAGCTATTGTTACTAGATAATCTGAATCTTAATATTTATAATATGAAGTTAAATTACTCAATAGATATAAATGATGCTGATCTGACAAAGAAAATCCTCAAAGATATTATTTCTAATCAAAAAATACAAAATAAAGATCAGTATATTGCTGCATTAAATCAAATGGAGTC
>JBJKYE010000019.1:0-5935 GCA_045561195.1 Gammaproteobacteria bacterium
TATTAATTTTATTTATTATAACTATTTCTGCTTTCACAGTGATTTATGTAAAGCATAAAAATAGACTTATGAATATCCAAATTGAAAAATCTGAAAAAGAACTTTCTCTACAACTTAATCAACATAAAAAGCTTTTAGATACAAAAGCACAACTAATTGATAAGAAATTAACAGATACTGATATTAAAAGAATTTTAGGAATGAAAATTCCTAACAAAAATAAAGTTATTTATATAGATTTGGTTGAATAAACCGGAGGTGAAGTATGTTTGAGTTAGTAAATGAGTATAATCAAAATGCTGTGATCAAAGTGATAGGTGTAGGCGGTGGCGGTGGTAACGCTGTGATGTCTATGCTTGAATCAAGTATTCATGGTGCGGAATTCATATTAGCAAATACAGACTCTCAAGCTTTGAGGGATATTAAAGGAGCTACTATGATACAAATAGGTTCTGAAATCACAAAAGGCCTTGGTGCTGGAGCTGACCCAGAAAAGGGAAGAGAAGCAGCATTAGAAGCAAAAGAGGAATTATCTTCTGCAATTGAAGGTGCAGATATGCTTTTTATTGCAGCTGGCATGGGAGGCGGAACTGGAACTGGAGCAGCATCAGTCATAGCACAAATAGCAAGAGATGCTGGAATTTTGACTGTCGCAGTTGTAACAAAACCATATGATTTTGAAGGAAGCAAGAGAATGCTTCATGCAGAACAAGGAATAGAGGCTCTAAGTGAATGGGTTGATTCTTTAATTGTAATTCCAAATGAGAAATTAGCAGAAGTATATGGCGATGATAATTCTATATTCTCGTCATTTGAAAATGCAAATGATGTTCTTAGAGGAGCTGTAAAAGGAATAGCAGAGATCATTACTATCAGAGGGTTTATAAATGTTGATTTTGCTGATGTAAAAACTGTTATGTCTGGACGAGGTAAAGCTATGATGGGTTCAGGTTTTGCAACTGGAGAAAACAGAGCAGACGAGGCTGTTCAAGCAGCTATTGATAGCCCTTTGTTAGATAATATTGATCTACATGGAGCAAGTGGTGTTTTAGTAAATATCACGGCTGGAGCCGACCTAACGTCAAAAGAGTTTTCTACTATTGGCGAGAGAGTAAAAGGTATTGCTAATGAAAATGCAACAGTAATTATTGGTTGCATTAAAGAAGAGGATAACCTAGGTGAGTTGAGAGTAACTTTAATTGCTACTGGCTTTGAAAATCAAAAAGCTGATGCAGGAGAGATGATAAGTTCAAGTGATGATGCTAGTGATCTAGCCCCTAATGCAGTAGTTGGTGGTGTTAAGCATATACCTAGTTCTCCTAATTATAATAATGTAGCAACAAAAGAGGCGATTGTAGATAAAACAAATGTTGACAATATCGATATCCCTGCTTTTCTAAGGCAACAAGCTGACTAAGAAAAGTAAAAACTCAAACAATCATAAATGGAGACAGTACTTTATAGTTAGTATTGTCTCCATACTTTTTATATTCATTGTAACAAGAATTATATTATTACAAGGTTTTAATACAGATTGTTTTTATATAAATGAAAGCTCTTGCAAAAAAAATCTTAGTAATGTAGCTGATAATAGACAAATCAACTTAAAGGTTATAAAAACATTCAGAGGTATTATTTACGATAGAAATAATGAAATACTTGCAATGAGTTTACCTAAAAAAACCCTATGTATAAATGTTTTTAGAATTAATTCTGATGATAAAGAAATAAATTATAAAGAACTATTAAAATTAATAAAACTTCCAGAAAAAAACTTCAAGAAGATACTTAAAAAACATAAAAACAAAAAAGAATACTATTTAAAAAGAAAAATTAGCGACGATTTAGCAAAAGATATATCTAAGCTTAAATTACCAAATGTTTATTTTATTGATGAATATCAACGTGTATATTTGGGTGGATCATACTTTTCTAATATCATTGGATTTACAGATATTGACAATAATGGTCAATCTGGTATTGAGTACTCAAAAAATACAGAATTGAGTTCGATAAGTGGTATCAAAAAAATAAGAAAAGATAATTTAGGGAGATCAATAGAACTAATTGATTTTATAAAAAAGCCATCCCCTGGAGAAGATGTATACTTATCGATTGACAAAAGAATACAGTTCATTGGATTTAATATTTTAAAAGAGTATACAAAAAAATTTGATGCAGATAGTTCTTCGCTTGTTTTAGTAAGAGTTAAAACTGGAGAAATACTGGCAATGGCAAATTATCCATCATTTAATCCAAACAATCGAAAAGAATTATTTGGACCTAAAATAAAAAACAGCGTCACCAGTATATCGTTTGAACCAGGATCAACTATTAAGCCATTCACAGTATATAATACATTGATACATAACACATTTAAGGAAAAAGATCTTATAAGCACATCACCTGGCAAGATGAAGATAGGAAAACATGAAATAAAAGACTATAAAGATCTTGGTAATCTATCTATAGAAGATATTATTAGATTATCAAGTAATGTAGGTGCAGCAAAAATATCTTTAGGAAATAATAAAAAGAATATTTATACAACATTAGAAAATTTTGATTTTGGCAAGAGTTTATATATAGATTTTCATGGTGAAGAGCAAGGGAGACTTCCTCATTACTCTAGCTGGGACGATACACGGCATGCATCTATAGGTTATGGTTATGGATTGTCTACAACATTATTACATTTAGCAAATGCGTATACAATTCTAGCAAATCATGGTAAAAAAATTCAGTTAACTTATGAAAGGGTTGATAATAATGATATATTTTTTGAAGATGTTTTGAATGAAAGTGTTTCTAAGAGAGTAGTCAATATGATGCAGTCTGTAGTCGAAAACGGAACTGCAAAAAAAGCAATGCTAGAGAAATATACTGTGGCAGGCAAGACAGGTACTGTTAGAATGATAAAAGAAGGAGAATATAAAAAAAATAACCATTTAGCTATTTTCGTAGGCATCACACCAGCCACTAATCCAGAATATGTCACTGCAGTCGTTGTCAGAAACCCAAAAAACGGTGGTGTGGGCAGCATCAGGTGGTAAAAATGCTGCTCCAATTTTTAGAGATTTTATGAATCATTCTTTAAATTTATTAAAAGTCTATCCTGACAGAAGATAAAATAGATATGAATAACAATAATATTGAAATAGATAAAATATTAAATTTTGCAAAAAATATACTTGATATTAAAAAAGCCACTCTATCTCACTTTATTTTTCATACCGATGAAATATGTAAAGATAAGATTTTAGTTCTGAGTAAATTTACTTTGGATAATTTTGAAAAGTATATTCAAGTTGCTCATAAGAAAGGGATAAAAGGAGTAGTGGTCGATATAAAAATTACTGATATAAATTTAACACAAAATATTCCTATATTTTATTCTAAATATCTACATGATAATTTGAATTTATTTATTTCATATATGCACAAAAACCCCTTAAGTGGAATGAAAGTTATCGGTATCACTGGTACAGATGGCAAAACATCTCTAGCTCATTTATTAGCACAAACATATACCTTGATTGGCAAAAAGGTTGGTTTAATTTCAACAGAGGGTAACGGAGTGTATCCAAGAATAACTAAATCTATATACACAACACCTAGAAGTGATCTATTATTTAATTTCTTTAGTTCATTTAAAAAAGAATCTGTTGATATTATTATAATAGAAGCATCCTCGCAAGGGCTTGATCAAGGTAGACTAGATCATATTAATTTTGATATTTCTATTGTAACAAAAATCAGTAAGGATCACCTTGATTATCATAAAACACATGCCTCCTATTTGAGATCTAAATCTATCTTACTCAAGATGACTAAAAAGATGATTTTTATAAATGAAGATTGTAAGAATTCTAGAAAAATCATAAAGATGGTTTCCAGTGAAGCTAAAGTTAATTATTATAATACTGGCTATAATGTTGATGGACACAAAACTAAACTCTTTAATAACACTGCAACTAAATACAATCTATCCATGATATATAGTCTTCTTAAACAATCCAGGATGCAAGACAAAGAAATCATCAGCATTTTTGAAAAGTTAAAGCCAATCAAGGGTAGACTTAATATATTTACAAAAAAGAAGTTTTCGAAATTTATCATAGACTATGCTCATACACCCGATTCTATAAGAATCCTACTAAAGGATATCCATGCTATTTATTCAAAAAATATGAATAAAATTATTATAGTTTTTGGGTGTGGAGGTGATAGAGACAAGAGCAAAAGGTTACAAATGGGAAAAATTGCCGATAAATATTGCGATGTGATTATTCTGACTGATGATAATCCTAGAAAAGAAAACCCGCAAAAGATCATTGATGACATATCTAGAGGTATTACTAATAAAAATAAATTATTTACTATATCAAAAAGAAAAGATGCTATTAAAAAGTCTATTAAAATATCACAAAAGAATGATATTGTTATGATTCTAGGTAAAGGAAATGAAGATACTATTAATTATGGAGATTCAACTATCGAACATAATGATATAAAATATTTATCATATTTATTAAATGAGAATTAAACTTTCAGATTTATCAGAAATATTTCCATCAGCAGCAATCCATTCTGATGCAGTTTTTAGTGGTGTATCTATAGATAGTAGAACAGTTTATCCAAATGATATTTTTGTTGCACTGCATGGAAAAAATTTTAATGGTCATGATTATATTGACGAAGCAATTAAGCAAGGAGCGTCGGCAGTTCTATCAGAAGTTGATTTAACGGATATTCCATATATAAAAGTTGAGGATACACATAGGGCTTTGATAGACTTAGCGTTATATTATTCTTCTATGATAAAACCCAATATCATTGGGATCACAGGAACTAATGGTAAAACAACTGTTACAGATCTTACCGCAAAAATTACAGGATACTATAAAAATACTACAAAAACATTTGGAAACTTTAATAATAATATTGGCTTACCATTATCAATATTAAAATCTAAAATTGATAGTGAGATATTTGTCTTAGAAATGGGTGCAAGCGAGAAAGGTGATATAAAGGAATTATTGAATATTGCCAAACCAAATATTGTTGCTTTACTTAATGTCTCCCCAGCTCATCTTGATACATTTGGAACATTGGAGAATGTTTTATCAACTAAGGAAGAAATTTTTCTTAATCAGGGTTTCGATAAAAAAGTTATATTGAATAAAAGTGATCAATATTTTGATCGGTGGGTTAAAAAAAATAAATTAAACAATATCATAACTATATCAAAAGATGATCAAACAGCTGACTATTCTGCTATTAAAGTCAGTGATAAGGAATTATCAGTTAAAACACCATATGAACCAGAATTTAAACTTAGAGTAGTTAATACTGAATCTCATAATATATTGAATATATTATTTTCAATTGCACTAGCTAGCGAAATAGGTGCTCGATCTGAACATATTTTATCAGCTATGACTGATTATGATGGCGTTGAAGGTAGATCAAAGATTTATAAAGGCATTAATAACTCTAGAATAATTGATAGTAGCTACAATGCTAATCCACAATCTTTCAAGGCTTCGATTAATGATCTTTTAAGCTGTACTGGCAAACGCTGGGTCGTTATGGGTCAGATGGGTGAGCTAGGTAAGAAATCAGAGGAATATCATGTAAATCTAGCTCTTTACGCGGCTAAAAATCATATAGATAAGCTTTTTATAATAACAGAACATAATCAAGCAGTAATAGGGGCATTTGGTGATAATGCTCATGCTTTTAATAGTACTTCTGATCTGATTGACTTCATTAAGCCATTAGTCAAAAATGATACAAATATCTTAGTAAAGGCTTCGAGGTTTATGCACTTTGAGACTATTGTGGATGATTTAAAACTATAAAAATACTACAATATTTATATGCTTTATTATTTTTTTGAATACCTTACTCAATTTTATTCTGGATTTGATGT
>JBJKYE010000020.1:0-5664 GCA_045561195.1 Gammaproteobacteria bacterium
ATAGTTATTCCTCTAGCTTTCTCTTCAGGTGCATTATCAATTTGATCGTATGCTTTGAAATCGCCACCATGTTTTTCGCCCATAACCTTAGTTAAAGCGGCTGTTAGTGTTGTTTTACCATGATCCACGTGTCCAATAGTACCTACGTTTACATGGTCCTTATTTCGTTCGAATTTTTCCTTTGACATTGTTAAACCCCAGTTAAGTAATTACAGTTTTCAAGTAGAGCAATGATAAACTACTTTTTCTTGCAAATACACTAATATTTCACTAAATTTCGATAGAAATCATGAAAATATCGACATGATCTTAATTAAAAGTCTTTAGGTTAGAAAAGTGCTACATAATTACTATATTTACATAGTTAGATTCTGAGCCCATAACCGGATTTGAACCGGTGACCTCTTCCTTACCAAGGAAGTGCTCTACCGACTGAGCTATATGGGCATCTATGATATTCCATAATAAATCAATGGAGCTTAAACTTAGAGTTTTATTCCAAATCTCTTGAGCATTTTTTTTTCCATTTGCCAAAAATATCCAAACTGCCCAAATAGAGTGCCCACGATAACTAAAAGGATCTGATAGACTGGAATCAATAATAAAATTCTCAAGGTCCAGTATGCAAGTTCATTTAGAGCATTTAATCCAAGGAGATCTATGATAATACCAGCTAAATAAACAGATGCAGTGCCAGTAACTGCAAAAACAATATTAACAATTAATAACTGTATATTTGATTCGACTTTGAATAAATTTCTTATTTTTTGCATATTTGGTTACTTTTTCTCTGAGCGGGTAGCGGGAATCGAACCCGCATCATCAGCTTGGAAGGCTGAGGTTCTACCATTGTACCATACCCGCATCATGCGAACTATTTGGAGGGGGCAGGATTCGAACCTGCGAAGGCAGGGCCAGCAGATTTACAGTCTGCCCTCGTTGACCGCTTGAGTACCCCTCCAATATTTCAGGATATGTATTTATAACATAAAACATTATTGACTATGAGAAATATTTTAAAAATTATTAATATGGTCTTTCAGGTTTTTTGAAAACCCATAAATATGCAGCCCAGATGAGACCAATTGAAATGGTTACTTTGGATGCATTAATTAGATTATTTCCATACAAAATTAGACTGAAGCAGATAAATGTAAACATTATTAAAACTGACTCAATCCTATTAGAAGTGATCTTTAAACCGAGAAATCTTGGCGGTGGTCCTGGTGGTACTGACATTATATATTTCCTTTGCTAGCTAAAATAACATTTTTATTTAATTGATTTAGTCTATATTCTCTCATTATGTTGTATACCTGTACAACATCAATTTTATGTTTTTCGGCAATATTTACTAAGCCAGGTTTGACATTATACGAGTCAATAATCTCTATATTTTCATGATAATGAATGTGTCCTCTGATTAAATAAAAATCATGAATCAAATTAATAATATTTATGTTCATTTCTTGATCAACTCCACTATCTCATCAAGCTTTTCATTTTTTTTCTCATCAAATCTTTCAAAAACTTTTAAATAATTTGGACATAATCGTTTCTTTTTATCTAGACCTAGCCTCATAAGCTGGGAAAGCGTAGAAGTATTTATTCTGTCATATTTTTCTTTTAGTAGCTCCATGTCACCATTACTTAGCTTAATCTTATTATTGAGTATATTAATTAATTCAAATAATTCTGATTTTGCTAAATCGGGCTGAAAATTTTTTATACACATTTTACTGTATGCATCTACACTACTTGAATATTGGACATAATCTCTAAACAGTGAATATTCTGAAGATGCAGAAAAGCCTACGTTAGGGGTCAATATTACCAATAATATACAGTATATCCTTATCATTATTTTATGTATCAATTTTTTACTCTAAGTACAAATAATCTGCGATGTAACTTTAATTAAGTTATGTGTCTCATCTATATCTATTTCTTTTTTAGCAAAATAATTAGATAAAAAATTACTTAATTCTTTAGTTTTACCAGAGGTATTTATATGTTTATTCCTAAATTCTACTATTTGAGCAACAAATGCTTTAAGTTCCCATTTCATATATTGGTTGAGCTCGAGATTAGAGCCTTTCAAATGCTTATTTTTTAATACTTCTACAAACTCTTCCCAAACATCAAACATTCTTGGATCGCTCAAAAGCGTTTCTAGAGTATATAGCCATACACCTTGCCAAATCAATGGGTCTAGATTTGAAAATACTTTTCTAATAATTACTGGTAAGTCTTTATTCATGATTGATTATTCTATATGATACTGTTTTTATTATATGATTATGAAACAATATAGTCTTTAGGAAAATAAAATTTTGCCACCTTAGCTCAGTTGGCCAGAGCAGGGGTTTTGTAAACCTCAGGTCGTCAGTTCGAATCTGACAGGTGGCTCATTTTTAAAGTAAAAACTATGAATAAGATACCAATGACTGTAGAAGGAGCAGAACAACTCAAAGAAGAGCTAAATAATCTTAAAAGCAATGAGCGTCCAAAGATAACATTAGCTATCAAAGAAGCTAGAGAAAAAGGCGATTTAAAAGAAAATGCTGAATATCATGCTGCACGCGAACAACAAAGTTTCACTGAAGGTAGAATTAAAGATATTGAGGCAAAACTATCGAATGCTCAAATCATTGATATTAAGAATATGCCCAAATCAACAAAAGTAATTTTCGGCTCGACTGTAACTTTGCTTAACCTAGATGATGAAAAACGAGTTAAATATAAACTAGTTGGTGAAGATGAGGCAGATTTAAAGATAGGCAAAATATCTATTACATCCCCGCTAGCGAGGAGTTTAATAGGTAAAGAACAAGATGATATTGTGGAATTAAAAATGCCAAGTGGTGTTACTGAATATGAAGTGATTGAGGTGTTGTATGAATGATTCAATACAAAAAAATGTTTTAGGTGAACCACTAGAAATCTGTGGTTCAGATCCTATTACTGGTTATTATCGAGATGGAACATGTAATACGGATGAGACTGACCGCGGATCACATACTGTATGCGCAAGTGTAACAGATGAATTTTTAGAATTCTCGAAAAGCATGGGCAATGATTTATCAACTCCTCAGCCAGAATTTGGTTTCGAAGGCCTGAAAGCTGGAGATTCATGGTGCCTCTGTGCAAACAGATGGCTTGAAGCGTTCCAGAATAATGCAGCTCCCAAAATTAAACTTAAATCTACAAACATAAAAGCATTAGAAGTTATAGATCTTGATTCATTAAAAGCACATTCCATAGACATCTCTTGATGTGTGGGCAGAACTAGACCATAATTGAAAAATGAGATTTATTCAAAAAATAGTTTTTTTAGGAGTTTTTTTTATAATGGCAAATAATGCGAATGCTTCTTGTCCTGATTCCCTAGACTTCGATGTCAAACTGCTAGGCGAAGATAAAAAAGTCAACTTATGTAATGAATACCTCGGCAAAGTGATACTTGTTGTTAATACTGCAAGCAAATGCGGTTTCACTCCACAATATGAAGGTCTAGAGAAATTATATAAAGAAAAGAAAGATCAAGGTTTTGTTGTGTTAGGTTTTCCATCTCATGATTTTTATCAAGAACCAGCAACTGAAAAAGAGATTAAGGATTTTTGTAATCTGACTTATGACGTACAATTCCCAATGTTCAGTAAGACCAAAGTTAGAGGTAAGGATGCTCATCCTTTTTTCAAACTTCTTACGAAAGAAACAAATAGCTCTCCAAAATGGAATTTTCATAAATATTTAATTGACCAAAATGGAACAGTCATAGATAGCTTCTCTACTGTAACTGGTCCTGGTAGCAATAGAATTATCAAGAAAATAGATGAACTTTTAAATTCTTCTTCCTAAATTTAAGACAAATCAGAAATTATTCCTAAACTCTTAAGGACTAAGTTACGTTCATATTTATTCTTAACTGATAAATTTTTTGAGATTATTTCTCCATAACCGCCACTGATTAATATTTTTGGAAACACCTTTTCATTTTTGATTATCTGATTATATAAGCTCTCTATTGTAGATATAATCATTATCAAATAACCCTTTGTAATACCTTCGCTAGTCTGTTTCGGAAAAGTTTTTTTCTGTAATGAGATACTTTGTTTTATTTTTGTGTCCTTCAAATGATAGGCGCTTTTAAAACTTTTTTTATATCCATCAAATCCAGCAAGTATATATCCACCCATGTGTCTGCCTTTTTTGTTAACCATATCAATTGAAACAGCTGTGCCACAATCAATAATTATCAAAGGTTCTTTATAAAAAATAAATGATGCAACTATTGTTGCCCATCTGTCATCACCAAGTTTAGCTGGTTGAGTATAACCGTTTTTTATTTTTAATAGATTTGACGTAGATTTAATTTGTTTAATTTTACATTTGAATAATTTTTTTAACTGATTTTTAATTTTTTCATTCTCAAGCTTACTAATTACACTGATGAATAATATTTTATTTATATCATTTTTAATATATTTCTTTGCAGTAAATAGAAATTTTTTATTTTCAATATTAGTTGTCATCGACAGTTTACTACCACCCCATAATCCAAATGATGAAGTTGTATTGCCAATATCTATCAAGAGTTTCATTTTAGTATTCTCATAGAATAATTTATATCAGATATATTAACTATGTTACCATTTTCTTCTATCTCTAATTCGCCAAATTTATTAATACCAAGTAACTTACCAGTGACCTGTTTTTTCGAATTGTTTAAGATGACATTTTTATCTTTAGCATACATATGTTTGTTCCATTTTCTCTGAAAATCTAGAAATCCATTATTTTCATACAATGAAATGTTTTTTAATAAAACAGAAGTAGTGGTTCCTATGATTAAATCTGACTTTTTTTCAGCTAATTTCAAGTTAGCAGGACAACCATCTATAAAGTTAATGAGATCTTTAGGAATAGATATATTAAATCCAAAGCCAATCATTGAGTAAAAGGACTGCTTATCGATTAATAAATTTTCAATTAATGTGCCGCAAACTTTTTTATCCTCATGCATAATATCATTAGGCCATTTAATTTTAAGAGATTTATTACCTAGGATACTACATGACTCGATAATTGATATTCCAACTAAATGACTTAATGTCAAATATTTTTTCAAGCTTGCATTAAATTTCAAACACAGACTAAAGCCTAGTGAACATCCCTGAAAATTAACCCACTTCTTACCTCTTCGGCCTCTTGGATGACGCTGATTATTGGATAGAATTACAATTGGTGCTTGATCAAGTATATACTGATAATTCAGATAATCATTAGTAGATGAAACATGATTCTTCACATAATATGAAATATTATTACTTTTAATGCTGTTAATAATTTCTGAATTTATAAACATATTTTTGACATAAAATTAGGTTTAACTTATGATGTTCTAGCTATCAAATATTATAAAGGACAACATAACATAAAATGGCGATTAATTGGATAGAGACAGAAGTTATAGAACATATAAAATGGACTGATTCATTAGCTTCGTTAAAATTTAAAGGTACTGTTTTGCCCTATACATCTGGCCAATTTACTAAGGTTGGATTGGAAATAGATGGTGAACTAGTCTCAAGACCATATTCCTATGTAAGTTCACCAAATGATGATTTTCTAGAAATAGTTTATGTAAATGTACCTGATGGA
>JBJKYE010000021.1:0-5614 GCA_045561195.1 Gammaproteobacteria bacterium
TAAAGTTACTGGTAAGAAATTAGGTGTGATTGGTTTTGGAAGAATAGGACAAGCTGTTGCTAAACGAGCTCATTTTGGTTTTGACATGGACATCCAATATTGGGATCCATATGATATTCCAGACGATGTAACTAAAAAGTTTAATGCTACTAAACTTGACACAATTGAGGATGTCTGTAGAGAATGTGACTTTGTCTCAATCAACTGTCCTGCTACAAAAGAAACATTTCATCTTATGAATGATGAAAGATTCAAATTAATGAAAAAATCAGCTTTCATTATTAATACTGCTAGGGGTGACATCATAGATGAAAAAGCCTTAGTGAATGCGTTAGTAAATAAAGAAATCGCTGGTGCTGCTCTTGATGTTTTTGAAACAGAACCTAATTTACCAAATGAGCTTAAGACTATGGAAAATGTTGTTTCTTTCCCACATTTGGGTAGTGCAACATCAGAAACTAGAATTGCGATGGGTAATACAGCAATAGATAATACTCTAGCTTTTTTTGCAGGGACTGAGTTGCCGAACAAAGTAGTCTGAGCTGAAATTAATGTCGCTTAGAGAAGATGCTAAAAAAATATACTCATCGAGTATTGCTAAACTAGATCCATCTAGAACGGTATATGATTATTTATCATCAAACAGTATAGTTAAATCACATTTTGAAAAAATTTACCCAGTTGCTTTTGGGAAAGCATCCATATCAATGATGTCGGGCTTATTGGGCTACTTGAAAGATCAATTTCCTAAAATTCCGATACACGAAAAACCAATTGTTATTTCAAATAATTCCCAGGAAACTATAGAACATAGTGTTGATCTGCATTTTTCTTCTCATCCTATACCAACTGAGAAAAGTGTAGCAGCTGGAGATAAAGTAATAAATTATATTTCTTCTTCTAGTGATAAAGACTTAGTTATTTTTCTGATTAGTGGTGGAGCGTCAGCACTGTTGTCTAAGCCGCCTTCATCCATTGCGCTTGAAGATAAAATTACACTTACAGATTTACTTTTGAAATCAGGAGCGTCAATTAATGAAATGAATACTATCAGAAAACATATGTCTGACATTAAGGGAGGAAGGCTAACAAAGTTTGCTGAACCATCATCATGTTATTCTTTAATTATTTCAGATGTTATTAATGATGATATAAGCTCCATTGCTAGTGGTCCTACAACACACGATAAAACCACATATAAAGATGCTGAAACTATTCTCAATAGTTATAACTTATTAGAGAAAACTCCTTTATCTATTCTTAATCACATTAATAAAGGTGTTAGTGGTGAAATTGAAGAATCACCTAAAGATATTACTAATTGTGAAAATAAGATTATCTCAAGTAATAGATTGTACAGAGAACAACTAGCATCATTTGCTAAAAAACATGGTTATACCCCAGTATTAATCCAAAGAGATATAACTGGAGAAGCAAAAGAGGAAGCATTTTTTTTAATAGATCAAATTAATGAGCACACTGATAACACTTCTGATAAACCTATAGCGATAATATCTGGTGGAGAAACAGTCGTGAATATTCGGGGTTCAGGCCTAGGAGGCAGAAATCAAGAGTTAGCTTTGTCTTTTCTAGCTAATAATAAAAAAATTAATACTCACAGAGAATGGCTTTTACTATCAGTTGGCACAGATGGAATTGATGGCCCTACAAATGCAGCTGGCGGTATAATTGATAATACATCTGTTAAATGTATGATGAAGTCAAATAATGATATTAATCATTTTCTAAGTAACAATGATTCATATAATTATCTAAAAGAAATAAACTCATTATACATAACGGGTCCATCAGGCACTAATGTTGCTGATGTACAATTGATTTTAGTAAGATAATACTATTTCTGCTTTGCCCAGCTTTCAAATATTTTAATTGTATAGTCTAAATCCCTTTTTAAATGGCTAGAAGAAATAAATCCAGCTTCATACATTGAAGGTGCAAAAAAGACACCATGATTTAACATATAATTAAAAAAGTCTAAAAAAATATCTTTAGGTGATTTATCAATATCGTTTAGATTCTTTAGTTTCGATTTAGTCAAATATATGCCAAACATGCCTCCCTCTGAATCTGCAGACATGTCTAATTTATACTTGCTGCATACATCATTGAATCTTGAAACAAAATATTGTGTTTTTTTAGATAGGTCACGAAAGTAATTTTTTTCAGATATTATTTCAAGAGTTTTCAAACCTGCTGCCATAGCTAATGGATTACCTGATAAAGTCCCAGCTTGATACACACTCCCTAGAGGTGCTATGTGATTCATAATTTCTCTTTTACCTCCAAATGCACCAACTGGTAACCCGCCTCCAAGCACTTTACCTAAAGTAGTTAAATCAGGCATTACATTATATATATGTTGAGCACCTGCTTTTGATACTCTAAACCCTGTCATAACCTCATCAAAGATGAGTACGATATTATTTTTAGTGCAAACCTTTCTCAAATATTGTAAAAAACTTTTCCTAGCTCTAATAAAATTCATATTTCCAGCTATAGGCTCAATTATAATTGAAGCTACATCTCCACCTTTGATAGCGTTGTTTACAGCATCTATATTATTGTATTCTATGGATATAGTATTTCTTGCATTAGCTTTAGTAACCCCCAATGAATCTGGAGTTCCAAATGTTGATGCACCAGAACCGGCTTTAATCAAGAAAGAGTCTCCATGTCCATGATAACAACCATTAAACTTTATGATTTTATCTTTACCAGTGTAGCCCCTTGCCAGTCTTATAGCACTCATAGTGGCCTCTGTACCAGAGTTCACCATTCTAATTTTTTCTATTGATTTATAAATCTGACAAACTTTTTTTGCTATCAAAACTTCATTTTGGCAAGGCGCCCCATAAGTAATACCATCTTTCATCGTTTTATTTAATACTTTCAAAATTCTATTGTCTGAGTGTCCAAGGATTTGTGCTCCCCATGAACCAATAAAATCAATATATTTTTTACCATCTTCATCAAAAAGATACTGTCCTTTAGCTTTTTTTACGAAAAATGGAGAGGAATTTACAGATGAAAATGCTCTTACTGGAGAGTTTACGCCGCCAGGAATATATTTATTTGCTTGTATAAATAACTTTTTTGAGTTTTTCATTATAAAATTATACTCCTAATATCTTCAATTTCTTTCTTTATTTCCTTGTTATCAAAAATCCCAGCAATCATACTTATCATGTCGGGTTTATATTTAAGCACACTACTCACATTAGATTTATTGATCCCACCAATAACACAAATTGGAATTTTAATTACTTTTTTTGCTTCTGTCAAAATAGAGTGCTTGACTAACTTAGCCGACTCTTTTGAGGTCGTGGGGTACAGTGATCCAAAAGATACATAACTTGCATCATTATCCATTGAATACTTTGCTAGTTCAATTGAATCATAACAAGATTTTCCTATTATAAACTTTTTACCGAAATACCTTCTTGCAGATCTAAGATCCATGTCATTTGAACCTAAATGCAACCCACTTACATCAAACATTTTAGCCATGTAAGGATCATCATTAATTATAAGTTTTACATTATTCTCAACGCATAATGATGATATAGATTTTATTAAATAAGCTTTTCTCCTAAATGATAAATTCTTGGATCTAAATTGAATAATATTAACACCTGATTCAATAACTATTTTTATATGATATAGATAATCAATATCAGATTTGTAAATACTTGGAGTAATTGGATACAGACCTTTGAGCGCATTAATATTTCCCATAAATATTTATAACAAATTAATTGGGTTTATCAAAGAATTATGAGAAACTACTGAAATATTATGAAAAGATATCTATGTTTAATTTGCGGTTTAATTTATGATGAGGCGGAAGGGTGGCCAGATGATGGTATCGAACCTGGAACAAAATGGGAAGATGTGCCAGAAAACTGGGCTTGTCCTGATTGTGGAGCTGGCAAAGAAGACTTTGACATGATAGAAATTTCATAGGTTAGTTTATTGTTTCTTAATATAAATTCGATTGATCGAAATACACTTAAAATTGCAACCCCTTTAATTATATCTAATATAACAATTCCTCTGGTAGGTTTTGTTGATAATGTAATGATGGGTCATTTAGGTTCTGTAATATATATCGGTGCTATCGGCGTTGGTGCGATTGTTATAAGTTATATCCTTTTTAGCTTTGGATTTATTAAATCACTAACCACAGGATTTGTTTCTCAACATAGCGGTAGTAAATCTAACCAGAAGTTACAGCTTTCACTCATTCATTTAGCACTTATATCTATGTCAATCTCTATCGTAATTCTTTTTTTTAGAGATAATATTATTTATTTTTCACTTCTCTTGATGGATCCATCATTAGAAGTTTATCAGGGAGCTAAAACTTATCTTGATTATAGAATTTGGTCTGTACCAGCAATTTTCTTCAGAGATATATTAATTGGCTACTATATAGGTTTACAGAAAACAAAGATTGCGATGGGAATCAGCATAACAGTTAATATCATTAATATTTTATTAGATTACATTTTCATATTTCACTTGGGGTATGATATCGAAGGTGTTGCTATCGCGTCATTGATAGCTGAGTATTCAATAATATTCTTTATTTTATATGCACTCAATACTGAAAAAATATTTTCTAATTTCCCTATATCACCCGGTCAAATATTTGAATGGAAAAGCATCAAGAGTAAAATTATGGTGAATACTGATATGTTTATTAGATCTTTCTTGCTTATGACAATATTTGTATATTTTATGAGTGTTGGTGCAAAATATGGTAATGAAGTTTTGGCTGTGAACACCATACTATTAAATTTCTTCTTTTTATTTTCTCATGGTATAGATGGTTTTGCTCACTCTGCAGAAGTTCTTGTAGGTAATTCTATAGGAAAGAGAAATCAAAATACACTGAGCAGTTCAATTTATTCGACAGGAAAGTTATCCGTTTATTTATTAATATCTTATTTAGGATTTTTTCTACTGTTTAGCGGATCAATAATTTCATTTATTACAGATAGTCAAATAGTTAATTCCTTGTCTAATAATTATATGTTCTATATTTATATGATTTTTATATTTGCTACAGTTGCTTTCTGGCTTGATGGGGTTTTTATTGGTGCAATTCAAGTGAAGTTACTAAGAAATGTTATGATTATATCAGGCATTGTCTTTTTCATTCTAGAAACAACACTTTTGGGAGGGGATAACGATGGTTTATGGCTTTCATTTCTTATATTTTTTGGGATGAGAAGTCTACTTTTAATGATTTTTTTATATAAATATATGAAAAAAAAACAAGTTTTTAGAATTTTAACTTATACTGATTACAGTTCATTATATTTGTGCTATATTGATTAAAATTTTGGTCAACACTAACCTAGGAGAGAGAAATGGGATTTTTCGGAGATTTATTTAAAAAAGCTGAGCCAGTTACGGTTACAGTTAAAGGTACAGGAGAAACATTTAAATGTGAGCCTGGTCAGTTATTAATGAAGGCAGCTTTTGCAGCTGATGTTAAATGGCCTCATTCATGTAAAGTTGGTAGCTGTGGTTCTTGTAGAGCAACTATAGTTGAGGGCGAAGGTGCATATCCTTCTAGTCCATGCGA
>JBJKYE010000022.1:0-5292 GCA_045561195.1 Gammaproteobacteria bacterium
CTATATGTCTTGATTGCACTAATTGTGGTCAGTTTCTTTTCTGAAAAATTTAGGACAATAAATAATGAATTAAATAAAATTAGAAAAAGAATATCAACTTATAGAAAAGAAGATAAATCAAAAGCTGTTAATAATTCGATAGAAGAAATAAATTCGTTAAATCAAAAAGCAGTTGTAATACTAGAATTACTCACTGAGATTAGCAATGCTGCTAAAAGTATTAAAAATAATCATGTTAGATCAAAAAAAATTCGAAGAGCTTATTCAGAAATTCTTAATACAGAAAAGTCTGCTACTAAAACAAGTTTAGCTAAAGATGAAGATCAACTTATGAGATTAAGAAAAGACCAAACTTTACAAGAAAATAAAGTTGATGTAATAAAGGAAGTACATAATGATGATGTTATAAAACCAAGTCTAGCTAAAGATGATGATCAACTTATGAGATTAAGAAAAGACCAAACTTTACAAGAAAATAAGTCTGATGAAATAATGAGTGATGAAAATATATCTCAAATTGATCTTGCTAGGGCATTTATAGCAAGTAATGAAACAGAAGATGCAATCAATCTAATTAAAAAAATTATTGATACTGGTACTGAAGAAGAGAAGCATGAAGCTAAACTTTTATATATGCAAGTTAAATAATGAGAGTTGCACTAATTATTGAATATAATGGTGCTAATTATTATGGTTGGCAAAAACAGAAAACTCATAAAACTAAGACCATTCAATATCATGTAGATAATGCAATATCTAAGATTGCAGATGATAATATTAATACTACATGTGCCGGAAGAACAGATACCGGTGTTCATGCGTTTTCTCAAGTCGTACACTTTGATACTATCAAAAATCGCAAAGATTATAAGTGGATTCAAGGGATAAATTCATTCTTACCATCTGATATCTTAGCCAAAGAAATTTATCATGTAGATAACGAATTCCATGCCAGGTATTCTGTAATAGATAGAACATATAGATATGTAATTCTGAATCAAGAATTTCCATCAACCTATCTTTTGAAAAATGTATTGCATTTTAGTGATAAGTTAAATATAACCAAAATTAAATCTGCATTTAAATATATAAAAGGCGAGAAAGATTATAGTTGTTTCAGATCATCTGGGTGTTCGGCAAAAAGTCCTATAAAGAATATAAGATCAATTAAAATTGTCAAAGAGAACAACTTTATTTATTTAGACATAACTGCTAATAGCTTCTTGTATCATATGGTTAGAAATATAGTTGGTGCATTATTAGATATAGGGGTATCTAAGAATAGTCCTGAGTCTATTAAAAATCTTATCAATTCATGTGATCGAAAAAAATGTGGTAAAATGGCACCAGCTTCAGGCTTATACTTGATGTCTATCACATATCCAAGAATATATAATATCTCTAAAAATAAAATATTTGATCTTCCATAGAAATCTGATTTTATATACCTATTTATCAATACATGTTAATGTAGGATATGACTAAAACTAAGATCAAGTTTTGCGGTATCACATCAGTCGAAGATTATTTATTTATCAATGACCTTATTGATGTAAATCTTATAGGAATGATTTTCACAAAAAAAAGCCCACGCTGTTTAACTATAGAGAATGCAAATAAAATTCTTGAATCTACTAAGAGACAAAAATCAATCGTAGGTGTTTTCATGGATCAATCTGAGGATGATATAAATAATATACTAAAAGAGGTTGATTTAGATATTTTACAATTCCATGGAGATGAGACATTGGAGTTTTGTGAGAGCTTTAATAAAGCTTTTATAAAAACATTACATATTAATAACCAATCTTTTGTATATAATTCTGATTTTAAGAACACTGCGAACTATTTTTTGCTAGATACTAGTATCGATAATAAACATGGTGGAACAGGTAAGAAATTCGATTGGGATTTATTATCTAAAAATATTACAATTTCAGATCTTACAAATGATTCCTCTTATTTTGTAGCAGGTGGTCTAAACCCCTCTAATGTTGCTGAATTGATTATTCAACATAAACCATATGGTATTGATGTCAGTAGCGGGTTAGAGTCAAGTATTGGTAAAAAGGATCATCTTTTGATGAAAAAATTTATAGAAAATGTAAGAATATCCGAGAAAGAAAACTATGAAAAAAATTAACTATAAATTATTTCCTGACAAAAATGGTCGTTTTGAGGAATTTGGTGGTAAATATGTCTCTGAGACATTAATGTATCCTTTGTCTGAATTAGAAAAAGCATATAAAAAAATTGCTAAATCAGTAAGTTTTAAAAAGGAGCTTAATAATGAACTCTGTAATTATGTTGGCAGGCCTACACCTATATATCATGCGTCTAGAATCAGCAAAGAATTAGGTTCTTGCAATATTTTCTTGAAACGTGAAGATCTTAATCACACTGGAGCTCATAAAATAAATAATGCTATGGGACAAGCAATGCTTGCTAAAGCGATGGGTAAGACAAGAATAATTGCAGAAACTGGAGCAGGACAGCATGGTGTTGCAACGGCTACCGCTTGTGCTCGCTATAATTTAGAATGTGTTGTCTATATGGGTAGCGAAGATATCCAAAGGCAGAAGGTTAATGTATATAGAATGAAATTATTAGGCGCTGAAGTTATAGCTGTGGAATCAGGTTCAAAAACATTAAAAGATGCGCTCAATGAAGCCCTTCGAGATTGGGTAACAAATGTTGATGATACACATTACATAATCGGTTCAGTAGCTGGCCCGCACCCATATCCGATGATAGTGAGAGATTTTCAATCTGTTATTGGTCATGAGTCTAAAATCCAGATGAAAAAAATCAATAAGAAAGCAGATATATTGGTTGCTTGTGTTGGGGGAGGGTCAAATGCCATTGGCCTGTTTCACCCATACTTAAATGAAGCAGTTGATATATATGGAGTAGAGGCTGGAGGATTCGGTCTAAATACTGGAAAACATGCCGCACCATTAAATAAAGGTAAACCGGGAGTTTTACATGGAAATAGAACATATATTATGGAAGATCAAAATGGTCAAATTCAATCAACGCATTCAATATCTGCTGGATTAGATTACCCTGGCGTTGGGCCCGAACATTCTTGGTTGAAAGATAATAAACGAGTCAAGTATGTCTCTGTAACTGACAATGAAGCCTTAAAAGCATTTTATTATTTGACTGAAAAAGAAGGAATTATTCCTGCTTTAGAAACATCGCATGCTTTAGCTTATGCATTTAAATTAGCAAAAATTAAAAAAAATAAAAATATTCTTATCAATCTCTCTGGGAGAGGTGATAAAGATATTGACACTATTGCATCTTTAAAAAGGATTAAAGTATGAATCGAATCAATGATGTTTTTAAACATCAGCAGTCTGTCTTCATAACATATCTTGTATGTGGTGATCCTGATATTAACAGCACTTTGAAGATGATGCATTCTATGGTTGAAAATGGTGTGGATTTAATAGAGCTTGGAATACCATTTACAGACCCAATAGCAGATGGCCCTGTTATACAGAGAGGCATTGAGAGAGCCCTCAAAAATAAAGTATCCCTCTCTGACATACTCAACTTAGTGTCTAAATTCAGGGAAAAAAATAAAACAACTCCAATTGTATTAATGGGTTATATGAATCCTATCGAAAATATGGGATATAAAAAGTTCTCGCTACAAGCTAAATCAAAAGGTGTAGACGGTCTGTTAATAGTCGATCTACCTCCTGAAGAAGCAGGTAGTATCAATAAAGAGCTATCTAAAAATAAACTCTGTCAAATATTTTTAGCCTCACCAACTACTGAAGATAAAAGATTAAAAGCTATTGCTAGATATTCATCGGGCTATCTCTATTATGTATCTCTTAAAGGTATAACTGGTTCATCTTTGCTTAGTTACCAGCCAATCAAAAAACGTATTAGTAGAATTAAGAAACTATCTAATAATAAAATACCGATAACAGTAGGTTTTGGAATAAAAACACCAGAGGCAGCAAGAAAGATTTCTATGTTTTGTGACGGTATTATTATAGGAAGTTCTATAGTAGAATTAATCGATAAGAATAGAAAGAATAAAGCACTGATGCATAAAAAAATAAATAATTTTGTAAAGTCTGTAAAGTCTAGCCTGGTGAATTAATGAGCTGGTTAGATAAAATATTACCTTCAAGAATAAGAGCTAATAAAGAAGATAAAGGCTCTGTGCCAGATGGACTTTGGCATAAATGCATTAATTGTGATGCTGTAATATATCGCGCAGAATATGAAAAGAATTTGAATGTTTGTCCAAAATGTAATCATCATGGCAGAATATCCGCTAGAAAGAGAGCTGAGATTATACTTGATTCTGATGATAAACTTGAAATTTTGAATAATATTCAACCAGTTGACATGTTGAATTTTAAAGATAATGAAAAATATAAAGACAAATTAATATCAACTCAAAAAAGGACAGGAGAAAGTGATGCCTTGTTGGTATTCAAAGGAAATATCGATAAAATCCCTGTTATTACATGTATTTTTGAATATTCTTTTTTTGGTGGATCAATGGGCTCTGTTGTAGGTGAAAAGTTTTCATCAGCAATTAAAATATGCATTGATGAAAAAAAACCACTAATATGTTTTTCAGCAAGCGGTGGCGCAAGAATGCAAGAATCTTTATTTTCTCTTTTTCAGATGGCAAAAACTAGTGCATCTTTAAATGAATTATCTTCAGAAGGTTTACCATATATATCTGTTCTTACTGATCCTACAATGGGAGGAGTATCAGCAAGTTTAGCTATGCTTGGTGATATCAACATTGCCGAGCCAAATGCATTAATTGGTTTTGCCGGCCCTAGAGTTATTGAACAGACTGTTGGGGAAAAATTACCTAAAGGCTTTCAGAAAAGTGAGTTTCTGCAAGATCATGGATCTATAGATTTTATATTAGATAGAAATAATCAAAAAAATAAGTTAGCGCAGGTTATTTCTTCTTTAATGAGTAACTATAACAGTGAAAAAAAATCTTAATACATTGCAGGATTGGCTAGACTGGCAACAAACACTCCATCCTTTAAATATTGATTTCAAACTTGAACGAATAAAATCGGTTTATAATAAACTTGATATCCAAGATATTGCAAAAAAAGTAATAATAGTTGCTGGTACTAATGGGAAAGGCTCAACTGTTGCTATCTTAGAGAGTATTCTGCATGAATCTAAACAGTCTGTAGGGACATTTACTTCGCCACATATCACTAGTTATAATGAGCGAATAAGGTTTAATAAGCAGGAGGTTAAAACTTCCGAATTAATTGATACCTTTAA
>JBJKYE010000023.1:0-5158 GCA_045561195.1 Gammaproteobacteria bacterium
AATTAAATATCATAATAGTGTTATAATTACTTACTTCTTAACATATAAAGGATAACATATTGGATCAAAACTCTATAATCAAATCTTACAAGAGAGTTTCTAGTTTCTATGATTTGACCTTCGGCCAAGTTTTTAGACCAGGACAGAAAGCAATCATAAAAAAAATGGATTGTATTGAGTCTGATAATGTTCTAGAGATTGGTATAGGAACTGGTTCGTCTCTTCAGTACTATCCAAAAGAGACCAAAGTTGTTGGAATTGATATTTCACCTGACATGCTAGAAGTAGCAAAAAAAAGGATAGTCAAAGATAAAATTCATAATAAACATATTTTATTAATGAATGGAGAGAGGCTATCTTTTCCTGATAACTCATTCGATAAAGTTGTTGGTATGTATGTAGTCTCTGTTACCCAAAATCCTCAAGTTTTAGTAGAGGAGATGAAAAGAGTTTGTAAAAATGATGGTGATATTTACATAGTAAATCATTTTAGCACCGAACAAGATAATCCGTTTGTGCAAATGTTTGAAAAAGGTTTGATGCCTATTAGTAAAATCTTAGGCTGGAAGCCATATTTCCCTTTTGACGAATTTAATGCATATGCTAATCTTGATGTCCTCGAGATGAGCAAAGTGAATCTATTTAATTATTGGAATATTATTCACGCTTCCAATAATAAATAACTACTCTGCAGTTGCATCATCAATCATTTTTTTTAATTCACCAGATTCGTATAATTCTAGTGTAATATCACATCCACCCACTAACTCGCCTTTAATATATAATTGTGGAAATGTAGGCCAATCTTTGAAGCTAGGTAAATCTTGCATGACTTCTTGATCTAAAATTACATTACAATATGCAAATTCTTTTTCACACTTCTTTAAAGCATCAACTGTTCTCGAAGAAAATCCACACATAGGCATATCTGGAGTGCCCTTCATATATAACATCACAGGATTTTCTGAAACTTGTTTTTTTATTTTTTCAATAGCTGACATTTTTTTCTCCTTAATTAATATACGCGTTAAAACTTAGGCCAATATCAATTATTAGCCTAAGTAATAAATAAATTACATTCCTAAGCCATTATGACTATAACCCATGAATAACAACATTGGTATACTAAGCAATGTATTGGTTCTTGATGCAAGTAGAGCCACTTTTTTTGCTTTGGCAATTTCATCTGAAGTTGCATCGACCATACCAAGTATTTTCTGTTGATTTGGCCATATCAGTACCCATACATTAAATAACATAATTGTACCTAACCATGCACCTATGCCTATTCCTGCTGCTCCGGCTTGAAGCGTAAAAGCTGCATGGAGCATTCCATGATCTTGTAGGTACCATGCTCCCGTTATCCAGGTAACAACCGCTCCCCATCTGAACCATACTAATGCTAATGGGGCAACATATTTGCCTATAGCTGCAGGCCCAGGATCTTTATCAGCTGTAGCTGCAGCCATTGCTGGAACTTGCACAAAATTAAAGTAATATAGTAATCCTATCCATGTAATTCCTGAAAGATAGTGAAGCCACCTTAAATAATGTTCGAAATCGACTAGTTTTCCACCTATTGCCAAAACCAGCACTGCACTTAATACAAAGCCGGATATTATAGTACCTTTTATTGATAGTAACGGGTTCATATACACCTCAAAAATTTATTTTATATGGGTCTTATGATAAATGATGTAGAATATTTTATCTATTAGTAAGTTTAATAAATTATGTGTTTTTAGGATAAATTATATATGTGTGGAATATGCGGAGAAATACGGTTTGATGGCACTCAAACAAGCAATATTAGATCAAAAATTATGCTGGATGCAATATCTTCCCGGGGACCTGATAATACAGGGTCGTATATCGATAAAAATATATTCCTTGGACATAAACGGTTATCAGTTATTGATATTTCATCAAATTCTGATCAACCAATGGAAGATGATGATTTAATCATTGTTTTTAATGGTGTAATTTTTAATTATAAGAAACTGAGAAATACCCTATCTATGGAAGGATATGAGTTTTTTTCAGATGGCGATACTGAGGTGATCTTAAAATGTTACAAGCACTATGGCGAGGATATGCTGAATCACTTAGATGGTGTTTTCTCTTTTGTTATATATGATAGAAATTCTAGAGAGTTTTTTTGTGCTAGAGATAGGCTTGGAATCAAACCCTTTTATTATACTTATGCTAAAGATGCTTTTGCATTTTCATCTAATACTGCTGCTTTTATTAATGATAAAAAAGACTTCTCTATAAATAAAAAAAGTTTGCACCATCAATTTACTTTGCATTCTGTTGTACCCGCTCCGGACACAATTCTTTCAAATATATTTAAATTAGAACCGGGGTCATTCGCTAGAGTTTATTCTGATGGAAAAATAAGTAAGACAAAGTATTACTCATTCAACCATATAAAATTAGATGTCAAAAATAATGATAGAGAGATAATTGAAGAGACAGATAGATTGTTACTCAAAGCTATAGAAAAAAGATTTTATACTGCCGATGTCGATGTAGGCGTTTTGTTATCGGGCGGCCTTGATTCTAGTTTGATTGTTGCAATGGCTTCGAAGCACAATCTTTCTGACATCAATACATTTTCAATAGGTTTTCCAACCATTGGTAATGAAGAAGGTAACGAATTTTATTACTCAGATAAGGTCTCGAAACAATTTAAAACAAATCATCATAAATATAATATTTCACAGGAAGAATTATTTGAATCATTAGATGATGTAGTGAAGGCCATGCCGGAGCCTATGTTTAGTCAAGACTCCGCTGCCTTTTATTTGCTAGCAAAAAAAGTCTCGCTTAAGCAAAAAGTAGTCTTGAGCGGACAAGGTGCAGATGAGCTTTTTGGCGGCTATTTTTGGTATAAAAAAATGGATCAAACAAAGGGTACGAGTGTTGAAAAATTTACACAACACTACTTTGATAGAGAACATGATGATTATTGCAAAATGATAAATAAATCATATATTAATACAGACTATTCACTTCCTTTGATTGAGAAATTATATGATGATCAACGCAACGATATCAGTTTTTTAGACAAAACACTTCGTATTGATTTATCTACATTGATAATAGATGATCCTGTTAAAAGAGTCGATAGTATGACCATGTCTCATGGGTTGGAGACAAGAGTACCATTTTTGGACCGTGATCTGGTTGAGTTTGTATTATCAATACCATCATTAAGTAAACTCAAAAATGATGGAAAGTATTATCTTAAAAAAATTGCCGAAAAATATCTAGATGATGAACTTATCTATAGAGATAAATTCTACTTTCCTGTGCCACCACTTAAAATTATTCAAGGACACTTTTATACTTATATTGAATCAATTCTATTATCAAACTCTTGTAAGCAGAGAGGTCTATATAATTCCGACTATATTGAAAAACTTCTTAAAAATCCAAATTCGCATTTCACTAAACTTAATGGAAATACATTATGGCACTTAGGTTTATTGGAAAGATGGTTTCAATTAAATGAGGATTAATAAAAAAACCCACCTCAATTGAGGTGGGTTTTAGTTTCACATAAAATTAAAAATTAGAACTTATGAGTTATCCCAAGTCCATATGAACGAACAGCATTACCTGATCCCTCAATACCTTTTCTTGTATAACCTATTGTAAGGTCAGTAGCTTTACTAAGGTTCATTTGATTAGAAATACTAACTACATCATAATCAGTTGTAGCAGTATCCATGTTACCTTCAGCAACAACTAATTGAATCATGTTATGACCCATTGTGTAATGAAGTCCCATGGTTCTAATGTCACCTGCAGCATGATTTGAACCAGCTATTTCAACTTCTTCATCTGTAAAGAAAACACCAAGACCTGGCATTACTTTGTAAGAAGCAAATATTTTATCGTTGCTTAGACCGCGGTTTGAGTCACCACTTTTATCGTGATTTCTAGCAAATCCAAGTTCTAAACCAGGAACCACCATATCAGCTACTCTTAAACCGACAGCATAGTCACTTTTTTGAACATTTGCATTGTTAGTTTGTTCACTCATACCTCTTAAGTATGCAACTTCTATTGGGCCTAATTTAGTTTGTAAGCTTAGAGACGAATCCCATGTTCCAGCTATACCAAAAGCACCATCAGATGTTGCACCATGGTTATTCAACGCAATCGCTGTATCCATATTGTGATCATACATACCCATAGTTTTGTATGGAGATTCAAAAGAACCCATACCAATATAACCAAGAGCAGTTTGGAAACCTAAGTTACCAACATGTAAGTTAAAAGTTCTACAATCTTGTGCGTTTGAACAGTTTGTTCCATCACCAGTTGCAGTACCATCTGCTATATCAAATTTCCATTCTGCTTTACCAACTAGTGACATTGAGCCTAAATTTTCTTTGAATTTGATACCTAATCTACTTTTTTGACCATTATCTCTTATAGAATCAACTGAGTTAGCTGAACCAGTAGATCTATGGTCATAACCTACGTAAAGACGGCCATAAAAATGTACGCCACTACCAGATTTACCTGCTGATGCAGAATGCGAAGAATGATCCATTCCCCCGTATCCGCCTGCTACAGCCATTGATGATGCAGCCATAAACATAGCTGCTGTATATAATTTATTCATTAAATCTCCCCGTTTAATTATTATGTGTATTGGAGTATTTTGACATATTAAGCACTTAATTCAAGGTATTTGAACTAGAATAATGCATATATTTGCTAAATTAGTGCATAAAACGGAAGATTCTATATAGATCTCACAAACAATATATTAGAATACTCTTTTATTCTATAATTGATCACATGAAAAGTTTTTTAATGAATACGTATAATAGGAAGAAAGTCTCTTTTGTAAAAGGTGATGGAGTATATTTGTGGGATGATCAAAATAATAAATATTTAGATGCATTGTGTGGACTAGCGGTTACAAGCCTAGGACATTCTCATCCAGATGTTTCGACGACTATACACAGGCAGTCTCAAACATTAATTCACACTTCAAATGCTTTCATAATTAAACAACAAGAAATATTAGGAGAAAGACTTTGTAAGTTAACTGGTTTAGATAACGCCTTTTTTTGTAATTCTGGTGCAGAAGCAGTGGAAGCAGCAATTAAGATTGCAAGAAAATATGGAAATGATC
>JBJKYE010000024.1:0-5100 GCA_045561195.1 Gammaproteobacteria bacterium
ATTGCTTCCGGTAATAGTTTTTCTTTTTTACAAGCATCTACTATGAAACCACCATTTTTAAATATAGAAATCCCTGTGCCAGATCGTTTTCCTCTATTATAAATCTGCGCAATCTCATCAATGCTCATTTTAATATTTAAAAACTTACATAGCGCTGTACCTAAACATAATGATAATTGTGATCCCGAACCAAGCCCCACATGTGATAGAGGTCTACTAATGGTCTTAATTTCAAAATGACTCTGTATATTCATAGAATCTAAAAATTTTAGAATAGGTGACATATATTTATCAGGTAAGTCAGAAATAAGTTTTTTAGAATGCTTGACTGATATAACTGTTTTATTTGAGTTGATAGCCAACCCCATGCTTCCATATTTGTAGCCATAAATATCATCAAATCCATAGAAACCAAGATGTAATCTAGATGGCGATGTAATTATTAATTCTTTTCTTTTCTTAGTCATAAGTATCGTTAAATATATTTTACGTAGATATTTTATACCTTTTATATACAAAGTGACATGGTTATAATGTAGAATATATTCATATGACAAGCCATAATAAAATTATTGACCTGGTATGCCCGTTCTGCTCTCTTCATTGTGATGATGTTAAAGTCTCAACAGATGGAAAAACTTTTAAGGTACATGATAAAAACCTTGCATGCGTAAAGAAGGTTGAAAAAAATAATATTTATAAGAATAGTTCAATGTTTCCTATGATAAATGGTAAAGCATCAACCCTTTCAAACACAATAACTAAAATTAAAAAGCATCTATCGGGTCATCAAGAGTTATTAATACTTAACCACGGCGTGGAACTTTCTGGATTAAGAGCTATCCTCGGTTTGGCTTCACAATATGGCAGCATTATTGATCATGTAAATTCTGAAACTTTATTTCAAAACCTAAATCTATTACAGAGAAGCGGGTATATGGCAACGTCTCTTACTGAAATAAAAAATAGAGCAGATGTAATCATTATCTTTGGCAATAAAATATTTGAAAAATCGCCAAGATTGCTTGAAAAAGTTCTGCAAACAAAAAATAGCTTATGTGCAGATACTAGAAAAAAAGAAATAATATTAGTTGGTAGTTTCAGTTCAAAAATTATTAAAGATATTAAAAAATCTTCAAGGGTGACAAATATAAAAGTTAACTTAGATATGATACCAAGTTTCCTTGACTCATTATCTTGTGATGAAAAATATAAAAAAATTAATGGCTTATCAGGAAATGACCTAGTAAAAATTAAAAAAATAATTTCTAATGCTAAATATCTCGTTACAGTATGGACAAATTCAGATTTTACATTAACAAATAATCCTGAAATGATCATTAATTCAATTTCAAAATATATCATAGCTCATAATAGAGACAAAAGAGGTGCATGCTCACCTATAGCTGGGTCTCTTGGTGATGTCACTTCATCACAAGCGCTTGCATGGACGACTGGATTTGCATCCAGAGTTAAATTTATTGGCAATACATTTAAACATGATAGAGTTACATACAACAGCAAAGTACTTATAGATAATCAGAATGTTGATACTATTATCCATATATCAACACTGTCATCTAATAAAATAAAATTAGATACAAGATGCTTCAATATAGTTTTGGGTCACCCCAATAGTTCTTTTAGTAGTATGCCAGATATCTTTATACCAGTTGGGATACCAGGCATAGATTATGATGGTATCATGTTCAGAACCGATAATGTTGTTTCAGTCGCACTAAAAAAAATTAGAGAAATAAAGTTACCCTCAACAGAAGATATTATTAATAGATTAACATAGGAAAATATTTTGCTAATACAATTAAAATCTGGAAATGTTTATGATCCGCATAATAAAATCTTTAATATTAAGAAAGACATATATATTGAAGATGGATCCATCGTTGACAAAAAACATATTTCTTCGAAAATTGATAAGGTTATAAATTGTAGCAATAAAATTGTAATGCCGGGTGCTATTGATATGCACACACACATTGGAGGAGGTAAAGTCAATATCGCAAGATTGATGCTGGAAGAATTTCATAACGAAGAAGATCCTAATTTTGACATGACAGCAATTATTGCTCCTTCCACATTAAAGACTGGCTTAAAGTACATTGAAATGGGTTATACGTCATGCTTTGAACCTGCTTTACTTCCAGCAAATGCAAGACAGGCTCATGCTGAGATGTCGGATATTCCGTTCATAGATAAGGGTGGATATGTTCTTCTTGGTAATGATGATTACTTTCTAGACTTAGTGAGAAAAAAAGCTAGTCAATCTAGTATTAATGATTACATAGCGTTTGTATTAAAAGCGACTCAGTGCATTGGAGTAAAAGTCGTTAACCCAGGAGGAATAAATGCCTTTAAGTTTAATCAAAGAGCACTTAATGTTGATGAAAAATCTAAGTACTATGATATAACACCCAGAGAGATTGTTTCTGTGCTGACAAGAGGAATACACGACTTAGGGATCCCTCACCCATTACATGTTCACTGCAGTAATTTAGGTGTGCCTGGCAACTTCTTATCAACAATTGAAACTATTAAAGCGGCTAATGGATTACCAATACATTTAACTCATATACAATTTCAAAGTTATGGAAATAATGGTGATAGAGGTTTTTCATCAGCAGCTGTAGAAATCTCTAACTATTTAAATAAGATACCTAATCTAACATGTGATGTTGGCCAAATCATGTTTGGTCAGACAGTAACGATGTCCGGTGATAGTATGACACAACATAAAAATCATAAACATGCTCATCCAAATAAATGGATGTGCATGGATATTGAATGTGAAGCTGGATGTGGCGTAGTACCATTTAAATATCAAGATAAAAGTTTTGTAAATGCTCTCCAATGGGCCATTGGTTTAGAGATATTTTTGTTAGCTGAAGATCCATGGAAAGTATTCTTGACTACAGATCACCCTAATGGCGCTCCGTTTACATCTTATCCACACTTAATCAAACTTCTGATGGATAAGTCATTTAGGAATGATATTTTAAATCAATTACCAAAAGATATATTAGAGCATACTATACTTCATACGCTTAATAGGGAGTATACATTAAATGAAATCGCAATAATGACACGATCTGCACCTGCGAAAATTTTAGGGCTATCAAAAAAAGGTAACTTTTCTCATGGATCAGATGCTGATATAACTATTTATGATAAAAATAGGAAAGATCCGGAAGACATGTTTGCCCACCCATCCATGGTGCTAAAAGATGGTAAAATTGTAGTAGAGAATGGGAAAATAAAAGAATATGTATGGGGTAAAACGCAAACAGTAGCTCCAGAATATGATAAATCTATTGAAAAGAACCTTGGTAAATTTTTTGATAAATATCATACAATGAAATTAAGTAATTACATTATAAGTGATGATGAGATGGAAAGGTTGGTTGGCAGCCCTGTGAATATTAATAAGTGTAAACACAAACGAAAAGAATGATACATAAGGGTATAAAAATAGACAACACTTTTGCAGAAGCTTTTAATATGAAAGCTAGCAGAATCATTGTTACAGCTGATAACTATAAGTGGGCTAAAAATGCATGTAACTCGTTCACTGGCTTTGCGACTTCGGTTATAGCATGTGGTATCGAAGCAGGGATTGAAATGGAACTTAAAAAATCTGAGACACCAGATGGTAGGCCAGGTTATTCGATATTATTATTTTCAATGTCACGATCTCAACTAGAAAAGCAATTAGAAACTAGAGTCGGACAATGTATTTTAACATGTCCAACAACAGCTATTTTCTCAGGGCTTGATGGCGACGATATCATACCTCTAGGGAAGAATTTAAGATATTTCGGAGATGGTTACCAGATATCAAAAAAAATCAATAATAAACGATATTGGAGAATACCTGTTATGGATGGCGAGTTCTTATGTGAAGAATCTACAGCCAGAGTTCCAGCGATTGGAGGTGGGAATTTTTTAGTGCTGAGTAACAATAGAAAATCATGTTTAGAGGCATGTGAGACTGCTATTGATTCAATCAAAAATTTACCTAATGTTATTACCCCCTTTCCGGGTGGTGTTGTAAGATCTGGATCAAAAGTAGGATCAAAATATAAAGCATTAATTGCTTCAACTAATGATGCTTTTTGCCCAACACTTAGAAGTATAAGCAACAGCAAATTACCTCAGAATGTTAATTGTGTAATGGAAATAGTTATTAATGGGCTGACATTTGAAGACATAAGTTTGGCTACAAAAAAATGTATAGAAAGCATAGGTAAGTCAAAGATCAAAAAAGATATTATATCAATATCTGCTGGAAATTATGGCGGCAAACTTGGACAATATCATTTTCATTTGAGGAAGATTATGAAATGACAGAAATCACTATCAAACCTAAAATAAAACTTAAATATAGAGTAGATATGTCCTTCCTGTCAAAAATACAGGATTATAAATCAATTAGAGAATTTCTTGCTACAAAAATATCATATGGAAATAAACTGATAGGTATTTCTAGTTTGTTCAAAATTACTGGATCTAACATGTCAAAAGTTGTAATCAAATCAGCAGAGACCTCCATGGATAACATTGGCAAAGGATTGATGAATATAGATATGACAGTACATGGGAATGTAGGCTTTTCCTTTGGTAGTAACATGATTTCAGGAAAATTAACCCTACATGGAAATTGCCTTGATTATGCAGCATCCGGCATCAAAGGCGGCAAAATATTTATCTATGGTAATACCGGTAACTATTTTGCAGGGAAACCTAATAGTTCAAACGAGGGTATCCTTGATGGATTCATTTACATTAAAGGTAATGTTGGTCATAACTCTATCCAACGGATGCGCCGTGGCAATGTAATTATTAGTGGTAATATTGGAGATTATGCTTGTGCAGAAATGATCTCTGGCTCTGTTGTTGTTATGGGTAGTATTGGGAAATTTTTTGCAGAAGGTATTAAACGAGGTACAATAATAACAAAAGATAAAAAACTTACAAAAGACTATAGAATTGCAAATGATGCTGAATATAACTTTATTAAGTTTTTCATTAATAGTGTAACTAAGCAACTAGATACAAATATTTTCAAAAATAAATCTATTATCT
>JBJKYE010000025.1:0-20901 GCA_045561195.1 Gammaproteobacteria bacterium
GAACATAATTTAAGATACCGTCATTTGTAAAATAATTCCATTCCATTGCAGTATCAATTCGAATCTTAACCGTAAACTCAAATGATGTGTTATTTTTTGTTGTCATGATTGTGACTTTTTTATCATTTACATTCACCTTGTTGATCGTGAATTGAGAGGTCATATCTAAACCTAATTTCTCAAAATTATCTCCATCTAAAAACTCCAGAGGAAGAACGCCCATACCAACTAAATTAGATCTGTGAATTCTCTCGAAACTTTCGGCTATCACTGCTTTTACTCCAAGCAACTTAGTTCCTTTTGCTGCCCAATCTCTTGAAGAACCGCAGCCATAGTTTTTGCCCGCAAAAATTATAAGATTATCATTATCTTTTTTATATAACTCAGCTGCATCATACACTGCCATTTCTTTATCTGATGGAATATGTTTGGTATATCCGCCAGTTGTCCCGGGGACAATTTTATTTGCAATCCTAATATTTGCAAAAGTACCCCTTTTCATAATTTGGTAGTTACCTCTTCTTGAACCATAAGAGTTAAAATCTGCAACCTGAGTTCCATTATTAACAAGGAATTTTCCAGCTGGGGTTGTATCTTTAAAAGAACCAGCTGGTGAAATATGATCAGTAGTGACACTATCACCTAACACAAGTAGTGGGTAGGCTTTTGTGATTTCATTAAGTTTACCGAGATCCTCATCCATATTTTCAAAAAATGGGGATGGTTGAATGTAAGTAGATGCATCTTGCCAATCGAAATAATCAGAATCAGCTGTATCAATTTTTTTCCAATTCTCATCACCATCGAATAGATCACTATATGAGTCAGTAAACATTTTTCTGTCTATGTTTTCACTTACTACTGATTCAATTTGTTTTGAAGAAGGCCATATATCTTTTAGGTATACATCATTACCGTTATGATCAGTACCCAAGCTATCTTTTGATATATCTAGTCCTATCTGACCAACTAGTGAGTATGCTATTACGAGCATAGGCGATGCAAGAAAGTTCATCTTGATCTCAGGGTGGATCCTGCCCTCAAAATTTCTGTTTCCAGATAATATTGAACTAACTATTAAATCTTTTTTGGCAATCTCATCAACATACTCTTGTTTAATAGGACCGGAGTTCCCTATACAAGTCGTGCAACCGTAACCTATGATGTTAAATCCTAACTCATCAAAATATTGAATTAATTTAGCTTTTTCTAGGTAATTTTTAACAACTCTTGAACCTGGGGCCAAAGATGTTTTTACCCACTCTTTCACCTTAAGTCCCTTTTCAACTGCATTTTTCGCTAATAAGCCTGCTCCGATAATTACACTTGGGTTTGATGTATTAGTGCAGCTTGTTATAGCTGCAATCATTATCGCACCATCCACAAGACCTGTGTCATCGCTTGATTTATTTTTTTTCTGTTTTTTTACTTCATCTACTACAGTTTTCTCGACATCTCTCAAGTTAACTCTATCTTCTGGTCTTTTGGGTCCAGAAAGACATGCTTGAACTGATGAAATATCTAACTCTAAGTTTTGGCTATATACAACCTTATCCGAGGTATTTCTAAATAATCCAACTTTTTTAGAATAATTTTTAATAATATCAATTTGGTTAGATTCTTTTCCAGTGGTATGCATATAATTTAACGTCATATCGTCAATTGGAAAGAATCCACATGTTGCTCCATACTCTGGTGCCATGTTAGCAATAGTACATCTATCAGCTATCGAGAGATTATCTAAAGCATCTCCATAAAATTCTACGAACTTTCCTACTACGTTCGCTTTCCTAAGTTGCTCTACTATAGTTAAGACTAGATCAGTAGCAGTGGTTGATTTTTCCATTTCACCTGTCAACTTAAAACCGATTACTTCTGGAAGTAACATAGGAATAGGTTGACCTAACATTGCAGCTTCAGCTTCAATACCACCAACTCCCCAACCCAGCACTCCTAAACCATTAACCATAGTTGTATGTGAATCTGTTCCTACGACAGTATCCGGATACAAAACATCATCTTTGTTAAATATTACCTGAGAAATATACTCAATGTTTATCTGATGAATTATCCCATTATTTGGTGGTACGATTCTAAGATTCTTAAATGCACCTTGACCCCACTTTAGCAACCTATATCGCTCGATATTTCTTTTGTATTCGAGCTGTGTATTCAGATCTTTTGAATCAGCTGTCCCATAATGATCTACCATTACAGAATGGTCTATGACTAAATCAGTTTGACATTGTGGATTTATAAGCGAAGGATCACCATTAAGCGCTTTTACGGCATCTCTCATAGAAGCTAGATCAACCACTGCTGGTACACCAGTAAAGTCCTGCATTATAACTCTACTTGGATAGAAGGTAATTTCTGTTTGATCTTCAACACTACCATCCCAAGATTGAAATTTCTTGATAACATCATCAGAAATATTTTTGTTATTTCTTACATAATTCTCTAGTAGTACTCTAAGCGAATACGGTAAGTGAGTTATATTTGTTTTACTTATGTCGAAAATACTGTATTGAGTACCTGACAGCTCTAATTGATCTTTAAAATCCATGTTCTTATTCTCTCAAAAAATTGTGGATATTCTATCATAAAAAATTCAAATATTTCATATTATTTATTAGGAATATTACGTTTGATTTCTTTAAAAACTATACCATAAGCATTATCAGAAATTTTCTTATCAATTATACCAATTGATTGTCTGCCAAGCTGGATATCATTCGATGCGCTTTTTAACTGATCTTCTAATGAAATACTATGATCTAAAATATGTAGCCTAGGATAAGATTCTGAGCCAATTTCATCAACTAATATGAAAATATTTTCATCAATAACCTTCACATATAATAAATTAAATTTTGATGGCAATTGATGCATCGCTGGATATCCCATGATATTAGTCAAGCTCTTAAATATAATAATAAAAAACAAAAAAATAGACATTGATAGAATAATCATCTTTTTAAACGGTTCTCTTTTTAATAATAAAAATACAAGATAAACATAAGTTATTATAATTATAAGAGATATTGAAATAATTTCTACGACCATTAAATCCCCTCTAAACCATAAGGTGTTAAAACTTCATTATCAGTTATTGTTTGAGTAAAATTACCACTTGAATCCAATCTAAACTTCACTACAGTTAACTCGGTATCTTTATTATGTAAGGTCACGTTATCAAAAAATACGAGCTTTAAAGTTGGATTGACTTTTTCAATTGTTATTTTAGCATTCACAGGTTTGTTGCTTTTATTATCATACATATACAAATTAACTGTATAATTACCAGGTATAATACCTCTTAATGTTACAACTTCTCTATTAATAGGATAAATAAATTCTTCATCCCCTATCATTACTTTGTCGTTAATTATCCCCTGATCATCTCTATCAAGATGGAGCCATCCTGCATCCTTCTTGAGGTATGAGACAATCTCGCCATTAGGATCTCTTACCCAAAGATCTATATCATCAGGAAGATTGTCATTCCAATCAACAGTAATAATATATTCTGCTTTCATATTTATATTTCCAAATTTTGTAATAGGATTTATAAATAGGATTATTATAAAAAATAAAAATGTAAACGCTAATAAAATATTAAATAACAAATCAGTGAAAGGATCAAATCGAGAATTTCTTTTAATCATCAGTATTTAATTCAGAATAATAAGATAGGCATGTATTACATATATGAAATATTCTATAAGTATAATGCTCTAAATATGAATACTGAATGGTTAGTAGAATTGAAGTTACTAGACCAGATAAAGTTGTATAAAGTGCTACCTCCATACCACCGCTCATATTTTGCAACATTTCTTTCATCATAGTAAAGTCAAAACCATCAATTTCTGTTATTGCTGACAGCATTATTATAAAGCCGATTACGGTTCCTATTAACCCAAGCTTCAACAGACCGTCTGCCACAAGCCATCCGGTGTTAAGCTTAGATATGAGTGAATACTCAAAATTTTCTTTGATTGAATTATTTTGTATTTTAGAAGTAATATATGTATGAATAGTTTGATCTTCATAGTTTTTTGAATCTTTAAATAATCTGAGAGTAGCTAATATATCTTTTTGAGATTTATTTAAAAGCTTTAAATGCAATATATTAATATTCTCATATCTAAATCGAAGATAAAACAACTCTATCCCCACTTTTACAGAAAAATAAATAAAAATAATAACTATTAAAGAAGTAATATAGCTTGCATCATTATTTATAAAAGAAGAAATAAATCCAAAATAGTTTAGGATAATCATGAATATAAGAAAAAATATAACTCCTATAAACCATTTTATAAAAATTAAGTCACATATATTTTTACTAGCCATCAATCTATATTATTTTTTTAGGATCAAGTAGCTTGATTATTTGCTGCTTTGTTAGATCAGTCATTTCTTGAGTAATATCTATTATTGATCTATTAGTTTTGTATGCTTCTTTGACTATTTTAGAAGCTAAGTCATACCCAATTGTCTCATTCAGTTTTGTAGCTATGATTGGGTTTCTCTCAAGATTAGATTTAATAACATTCTCATTAATCACAAACGTGTCAATAGTATCGGCTATTGAATACACTGAATTAATTAGAAGGTTAAATGAGTCAATAATATTTAACGCTATCAAGGGAAGCATCGTGTTCAATTGAAAGCTTCCAGAAATGCAAGCAATGTTAATAGCATTGTGGTTCCCACTAACTTGAGCCATCGCCATTAGTGTTGCTTCAGGGATCACTGGGTTGATTTTACCAGGCATAATACTACTCCCTGGCTGCAATGGCTTTAATGTAATCTCAGATAGGCCAGAGATTGGTCCGCTGTTCATCCAACGCAAATCATTAGATATTTTTGTCAAACAACTTGCAGTTCTCTGTAAAGCTGCGCTCATAGTTAAAATATGATTTTGAGAACTTATCATTTCCGATTTGTTTGGATTAGATGAAAACTTAGCACCAGTTTTTTTATATATTTTATTTAATTCTATGCATACAGATTTTCCAAAAGATTTCGGAGCATTTAAGCCTGTACCAATAGCAGTTCCACCAATCGGTAAGTACTGTAGCTCTTCTGCACTTTGTAATAATGGTTGATTACAATGAATAACTTGTTCTCTCCAAACTTCTATTTCATAACCAAGTGATAGTGGCACCGCATCCATAAGATGGGTTCTCCCAGACTTTATAACATCCTTCGCATCAAACTCCTTATCTATAAGCCTCATGGTTAAGTAATCTAAGGCATCATTAAGCTCTAGTGCTAGCAAAACTGCACAGATATTAATTGTAGTAGGTATAACATCATTAGAACTTTGCGATCTATTAATATCATCATTTGGATGAATATTCGTATTCAATTTCTTTGAGACAATATTTGATAATACTTCGTTCATATTCATATTGGTGCTAGTTCCTGATCCAGTCTGATAAATATCTATTGGGAATTGATCAAAATAGTTTTCTATGTTTTTATGAATATCCATAGCGCTAGCATAGATCGTCTTAGCTTTTTTAGTAGAAAGTAATTTGTGTTTAGAATTAGCAATAGCACATGAAGCTTTTAGAGAAGCTAAAGATTCAATAAACTCTGGCGGGAAAACATTACCACTAATTTTAAAGTTATCAATCGCACGTTGAGTTTGAGCTCCATACAATGCATGTTTGGGTACCTTAACTTTGCCTAGTGAATCTTGTTCTATTCGATATAATATTTTTTTCATTTGATTTTTAATTTTAAATTAATATTATGCTATAATAACATCTTTGAGATAAATGTTGGTATGAAAAAAGATGATTTAGTCTCAATCTCTCCACTAGATGGAAGATATTCAGAAATATGTAAAGATATTGCAAGTATCTTCTCAGAATATAGTCTAATAAAGTATAGAGTTCATATTGAAGTTAAATGGTTTATTTATTTATCAAAACTAAATAAAATATCCGGTTTGCCTAAATTAACAGGTAAAGATGAGAAATTCTTAATTAATATCTTAGAAAAATTCAATCTAACAGACGCAAAAATTATTAAGAAGTTTGAAAAAACTACAAAGCATGATGTAAAAGCTATCGAATATTTTCTGAAATCAAAATTTGATAAATCTCCTCGTCTAAAAAAATATAAGGAATATATACATATTTGCTGTACATCTGAAGATATAAACAATTTATCATATGCATTGATGATTATTGATGGAAGAGAAATATTATATAATAAAATTAATAGTTTAAATAAGATATTTAAAAGAAACGTTAGAAAGTTCTCTAGAGATATCATGCTGTCTCATACACATGGGCAACCAGCAACACCAACAACAATGGGTAAAGAATTTCTAAATTTCAATCATAGAATTGAGAAACTATTAAAAAAATTAAAAAGTATTGATATTGAGGGGAAATTTAATGGTGCAACTGGCAACTACTCTGCCCATAGAGTGACATTTCCAAATGTTAATTGGCCAGTAATAAATAAGAAATTCATCAACTCTCTAGGAATTAGAGAAAATAAATATACTACCCAAATAGAACCACATGACTACATGTGTGAAATCAATAATACTATATCGCATATAAATTCTATACTTATTGGGCTATCACAGGATATGTGGTCTTATATTTCTAAAAATTATTTTATACAAAAAAATATAGCAGGTGAGATTGGGTCATCCACTATGCCTCATAAAATCAATCCGATCAATTTCGAAAATGCAGAGGGAAATCTTGGACTAGCAAACAGTATGTTTAGATTTCTATCTGAGAAGCTGACTATTTCAAGACTGCAGCGAGACCTCTCAGACTCAACCGTATTAAGAAATTTAGGTATTAGTTTCGGATACTCATTTCTAGCTTATGAGAATCTATCAATAGGACTAAATAAATTAACTATTAACAAAAAGAAACTTGATAGCGATATAAAAAATTCATGGGAACTTTTAGCAGAACCAATACAAATGATAGCTAGAAAATATAATATTTCTGACTCATATGAATTATTAAAAAAAGTAACTAGAGGACAAGCTGTTACCCAGGAAATATTATCTAATCTGATTTCTGAATTAGAAATACCTCAATCAGAAAAAAACAAACTACTATCATTAACCCCAAAAAAGTATATAGGTTATGCTATAGACTTATGTGATGATAAAAAATAAACATCATATAATGTCTGACATAGAAGCCTTAGCTGATAGCTTCAATCATGAATATCAGTCAGTTAACAATGAAATCAAAATATATCTAGATGATTCTGAAATATACATTGTTCTAGATAATGATATTAAGATTTATGAATTTGATAATGATAAGCCAAGTTCATTTCAAAATTTAGATGAAGCATTGACAAAGCTTAAGACTATTTTTTCTTAGGCTTCATATGTGGAAATAGAAGAACATCTTTAATCGAAGGAGAATCCGTGAATAACATTATTAATCTATCAATACCGATCCCTGCTCCAGCCGTAGGAGGCATACCATACTCCAATGCCGTGATGAAATCATCATCATAGCTCATTTTCTCATCATCATCAGACTCTACTTGACCTTTAAATCTTTTTGATTGCTCAAGGGGATCATTTAGTTCAGAAAAACCATTGGCAATCTCTCTGCCTGCAATGAATAATTCAAATCTTTCAACTAAGTCCTCGTTGTCATCAAAACTCCTTGATAGCGGAGAAACTTCCGTTGGGTAGTGAGTAATAAAAGTTGGGTTGATTAGTTTTTTTTCTACAAGTTTTTCAAATATATCAAGGTGCATCTTTACAGATGATGAATTTTCATTAGTTTTGATGTTATGAGTTAAGCAGTAAGACATAAGATATGATTTATCATTTACTTTTGACATGTCGATATCAATAGCATATTTTTCTATTGCATCATAGAATTTTACTTTTAAAAAAGGTGTTTTAAAATCAATCTCTTGTTCTTGATAATTAAATTTAAGATTAAAATCAAGTTTCTCTATCAAACCTTGGAATAAATCTTCAATTAGTTTCATTAAATACAAATAATTTTCATAGGCACAGTAAAATTCAATCATAGTGAACTCAGGATTATGTTTGACCGATAATCCTTCATTTCTAAAGCTTCTATTTATTTCGAATACTTTTTCATAACCACCAATAATGCATCTTTTAAGGAAGAGCTCAGGAGCAATCCTCAGATATAAATCTAGGTCAAGAGAATTATGATGGGTAATGAATGGTTTCGCTGCAGCGCCGCCAGGTATCATATGCATCATTGGCGTTTCTACTTCTAAATAATTATCATTGATAAAATAATTTCGTATTGAAGAAATGATTTTTGATCTAATTTTAAATAGTTTTTTAGTTTCAGGATTAATCATTAGGTCTAAATATCTTTGCCTATATTTAATCTCTATATCAGAGATACCATGAAATTTTTCAGGTAAAGGCCTAAGAGACTTTGATAATAGTTCTATAGTTTCAGTGTTTATAGTTAATTCACCTGTTTTTGTCTTAAATAACTTGCCGCTTATACCAACAATATCGCCTAGATCTAGATTATTAAACAACCAATATGCGTCATCGCCAACTTGTTTTTTTTGTAAATAAATTTGAATATTACCATTTTCATCATGAAGATTAGCAAAAGAAGAATTTCCCATGTTTCTTATTGTTAATAGTCTACCTGATACTGAAACATCCACAGCATCTTCTACAAGAGATTCTTTTTCATAATTAGAATATTTTGATATAATAATATCAGTGGTATGCACTTTTTTAAAACTATTTGGATAAGGTTTGTATTTTTTTTTAATCTCATCTAGTTTTTTCTTTCTTTCTGTAATCAGTTTATTTTCTTCAGTCATTATAATCCTTCTTTTAAACTTTTTTCTATAAATGCATCTAGATCACCATCTAGCACACCTTGCGTATTTCCAGTTTCATGTTTTGTTCTCAAGTCTTTAATTCTAGAATCATCTAGTATATATGATCTTATTTGATTACCCCATGATATATCTGATTTTTCCGATTCTACTTGATTTTTGATTTCATTTTGTTTCTCTAATTCAAATAAGTATAGTTTAGCACGTAGCTGTTTCATCGCGCTTTCTTTATTTTTATGCTGCGATCTATCATTCTGACACTGCGTTACTATTTTACTAGGAAGATGAGTTATTCTTACTGCTGATTCAGTAGTATTTACATGTTGTCCGCCAGCACCGCTAGCTCTATAAACATCAATCCTTAAGTCACTTGGGTTTATTTGGATATCAATATCTTCATTAATCTGTGGATATACAAATACTGATGCAAATGATGTATGTCTTCTACTTCCAGAATCAAAAGGAGATTTTCTAACCAGCCTATGTACGCCTGTTTCTGTTCTTAGCCATCCATATGCAAAATCACCCGATACTTTGATAGTTGCACTCTTATAACCAGCAACTTCACCTTCAGATAGCTCAACCACTTCATATGTGAAACTTTTTGAATCCAGCCATTTTAAATACATTCTAAGAAGCATTGCCACCCAATCCTGAGCTTCTGTTCCTCCTGATCCAGACTGTATATCTAGATATGCGTCATAATGATCTTCTTTTTCTTTAAACATCTGAGTAGTTTCTAGAGAATTAATTTTCTTTTGCACAATATCAGCTAGAACTGACATTTCAGATATCATATCTTTATTTTCCGAAAAGCTATTTTCTTCTATTAACTCTTGCAATGTATAATCTATTAACTCTATATCATCTTTTATTTTTACAAGTGAATCTAATAAATTTTGCTTTTGCTTTTGCTCTTTTTGCAGTGACAGCATTATTGATTTATTTTTCCAATTTTTTTCTAATGATAACTCACAGCTTATTTCTACAAGGCGTTCCTCAATAGCAGTATAGTCAAACTAACCTCCGGACTTCAGACAAACGTTTTGTGAAATCTTTATTTTTTTCGAGAATATCGTCGATTAATTGCATTCCTATAGATCCTCTTCAAATTTCATCAATCTTGATAACCATTTTAACTTATAGTTTTCCAATTCATCTAATGAAATTGATGTTTTTTTATATTCACCATTTCTAATTGCTAAAAATACAATGATCGACTCAATTTTTGTTTTGTATTGCCAATCATGTGCGTTTGCATATGCGGCTAGTTGTAAAAAATATTCCTCCATTTCATCTTTAGTCTTCATTCTATAAGAAGACTTATAATCAACAACAGATAGTTTTCCATCAATGATACCTATTAAATCAATTGTTCCAGCATATACATTTTTGTATAAGACAGATGCTTCTGTGCCCCACACTTCATCTATCTTATCAATAAAATTATCGATGACTAGATGTGCTAACTTTTTAGCAACATCATAATTTACAGAATCATCAAAAAAATTACTTTCTTTGGACACATAATAATCAAGATACTTATGCATAAGATTACCAATTTCTATAGAATCGGTATTAAACTTTTGATGAATTGAATTTTGTGATAAAGGCGTTGTTTTCCTAAGTATACTAGTGACACTAGGGACATTGACATCAGCTGATATACAATAATACCGCATATCATTTACTTTGTTTACATGGTAGGTCTTGTAATCATATTTTTCTTTGAAGGATTGAATCATATTATTTCTTCAAGATAGATAATATTTCCTCTAGGTCTTTTTGTATCTGGTTTATAAAATGTTTGCTAGTAGAAGAGTCTGAATCAACATCTTTGTTGACGATCATGTTTTTAGCACCTTCAATAGTAAACCCTTTATTTTGCAAAAGATCTTTTATCTGAAGAACAAGAATAATATCTTTTTGTTGATAGTATCTTCTGTTGCCTTTCCTCTTGATCGGTTCTAACTCTTTAAACTCTGACTCCCAATATCTCAATACATGAGCCTTAACATCACATATTTTGGATGCTTCACCTATAGTGAAATATCTTTTGTTAGGTATGCTTACTGAGAAAGGATTAAGATTCTGATTTTCCATCATAAGCTTCTAGTTTATTTTTTAATTTTAATCCAGATTTAAAGGTCACTACTCTTCGTTCTGAAATAGTAACATTTTCACCAGTTTTAGGATTCCTACCTGGCCTGGCAACCTTGTCTCTTAATACAAAATTACCAAAGCCTGAGAATTTTATGTCATTACCTTCTTCTAAAGAAGACTTAATCATTTCAAAAAATTCTTCAATAAATTCTTTGGCTTCGCGCTTATTTAGTCCCACTTCATTATGTATAACTTCTACTAGTGAATTTTTTGTTATCGTCATCTTTATTTTCTTATTACAGCATTAAATTCTTTTTCTAAAAAGCCAATAATCTTAGATATCTGCTCATTTACATCTTCATCTTGCAACGTTCGGCTATTATCTTGAAAAGCCAGTTCCAGTGTCATACTTTTTCTGTCATTACCAAAATCTTTCTCATTATAGAATATATCACTTATTCTGCTATTTATCATATAGTTAAATGATTTTCTTTGAATTGAGTTTATTATATCATCACAAGATACCTTGTTGTTAACTAATAAAGTTAAGTCTCTAAATATCTTTGGGTAAATAGAAATAGGTTTATATGTAACTTTTTGATTCAACTTCAATAAATCTATGTATATCTCAAAGTAAAAAATTTTATTCTTAATGCCAAATTGCCTATATAGGCTTAATGATGGTTCGCCACACAAGCCAACAGCTTTTTTATCCTGAACAATAGTAGCTTGACATGAATTGGACAAATACGATGTGTTTTCAGATTCATTAAAAGAAAGATTTGGGAAAACAGACATCAAATCACCTTTGAGATCATAAAAATCTAATTTCCTTTGAAGCTGTTTTAAGTTGCGAGAGTAATTAACACCACTTACTATTCCAGCTAATACATTTTCTTCTGATATACTTTTATCTTTATGTTTTTTATATGTTTTTCCAATCTCAAAAATCTTAATATCAGAGTTTTGTCGACTAATATTATATTTAGCAGTTTTAAGAAGACCATTTATCATATTCGCACGCATCTCAGATTTATCTTCAGAGATAGGATTTAATACATCAATTTTTGATTTGTCCGATAAAAATAATTTCTGAGAGTCTTTTGGAAGAAAACTAAAAGTAATTACCTCGCTGTAACCTCGTGACGATAATAAATCTAAAAATATATTAGTACTATTTCTTAATATATTATTCGTAGATAAATTTATCGGTGGTAAAGGAATTTCACTAAAATCATTATATCCGTAAACTCTTGCTACTTCCTCGATAATATCTTCTGCAATAGATATGTCAAACCTATGACTCGGCACAGATACTTGCAATTTATTTTTAATCATATTTGGATTAAAACCAAGATATGACAACGTATTAATTATAAATTTATTTGGTATCTTGTCACCCAGAATCCTCTCAAAATGACTAATATCCATCTTAATATGTTTGCCTAAATGCTGCGAAATCGGTTTAGAAATAACACTATTGTAAGCATGTTTCTTAATCTTAGAGTGTTGATTGACAATATCAATTACTCTACCTAAAGCAAGATTATTAAGACAAGGATCAACTCCTCTTTCAAAGCGATAGGATGATTCAGTTTGTAGTCTAAATTTTTTAGCTGATTTTCTAATTAAGTTTTGAGTAAAAAAGGCGGACTCTATAATGATAGAACTGGTGTCTGTATCAACAGAAGAATTATTAGAACCTATAACCCCAGCAATAGCCTGTGGCCCATCATTATCAGATATTACTGGGATATCCACAGATAAAATATATTCATTACCATCTAGTGCATTAATTTTTTCTCCCTTTTTGGCAAACCTAACATCTAAATCACCATTAAGCTTGTCCTTGTCAAAAACATGCATTGGTTGCCCTATTTCCAACATTACATAATTTAATATATCAACAATGAAGTTAATTTGACTGATACCACATAGCTCTAATCTATCTACAATATATTTTGGTGTTGCAAGACTATTGTCAAAATCCTCAATGACTAGGATACTATATGCCGTGGATATTCTTTTATTTACACCTTTAACATGGGATTTGGTTTTATTAGAGAGTTTAGCTGTTTTAGGCATTGACAACTTTTTCTTATAGATAGCGCTTAAATCTCTAGCAATCCCCATAACTGATAGGCAATCAGCTCTGTTAGGTGTCATATCAATATCAATAACAGAATCCTTTTTTAGTTTTGTCACAGAATCAACCTCTAAGCCCATAGACGTCAAGTTGGCAATAAGTTGATCATTATCTTTTATGTTACCAAGAAACTCTTTTAACCAATTAAGACTTATTTTCATAGTTATTTGAGCCCTTTAAACTGTGATAAAAAAGAAAGATCATTCTCATAAAACATTCTTAAATCTGTGATTCCATATTGAAGCATAGTTAGTCTTTCAATTCCTAAGCCAAAAGCAAACCCAGAATACTTTTTACTATCTATCTTAACATTTGATAATACATTCGGATGCACCATGCCACAACCAAGAACCTCTAACCATTTACCATTAAATTTTATATCTAATTCTGCAGATGGTTCTGTGAAAGGAAAATATGAAGGTCGAAATCTTATATCCATATTTCTTCCAAATAATTCACTTATAAATGTACTCAACAAACTTTTCAAATGACAAAAATTAATATTTTTATCAATACACAATCCTTCAATTTGGTGAAACATTGGAGAATGAGTTGGATCAGAATCAGACCTATAAACTTTGCCAGGCGTCATTATTCTGAGTGGTGGGCTTGAAGACAACATAGATCTAATCTGTACGGATGATGTATGAGTCCTTAGTAATCTATTGTCTGAGACATAGAATGTATCATGCATATCTCTTGCGGGGTGTGAGGCTGGAATATTTAATGCATCAAAATTATGAAATTCATCCTCAATTTCAAAACCATCGACTGTTTCAAAACCATAGTTCGTTAAAATATCAATAATTCTATTAATTGTTATATTAACAGGATGCCTGGAACCAAGACATATATTTGAACCTGGCAAAGAAATATCAATTTTTTCATTACAGTCCTCTGAAACAGATAATTCTGACAGTTTACTTGCTATTAGTTTTTGAGCTTCATCTTTAAGAGCATTTAATTTACCACCCAATATTTTTCTTTCTTCGGCTGAAGCAGTTCTAAGTTTCAAGAACTCATTAGAAACAACACCTTTTTTACCAAGATAATGAGACTTAATATTAGCTATATCATGTAGAGATGAGCAACCATCTAATTTCTCTCTAAGTTCTGAAATTAGTGGAGAGTATTCTTTTAACACAGTTTTAAATAATGTTATTTTTCACTAGCAATAGAATTAACGATAGCTGAAAAACTTTCAGCGTTATTCATCGCGAGATCTGCTAACATTTTTCTATTTATATTAATATCAGCCTTCTTTAACTGATTCATAAATTGACTATATGACATATTATTAAGTCTTGCTGCAGCGTTAATCTTCGTGATCCAAAGAGATCTGAACTGTCTTTTTCTTTGCTTTCTGCCTATGTAAGCATATTGCCCAGCTTTAATCACAGCTTGCTTAGCAACTCTATAGACTTTACTGCGAGCTCCTTTATAGCCTTTGGCAAGCTTTAAAATCTTCTTATGTTTTGCGTGAGCTACTACGCCGCGTTTAACACGTGCCATTATTCATCTCCTAATTAATACGGTAACATCCTTTTCACAACAGCTTTATCAGCTTTGCTGATCATAAGATCATCTCTCAAATGTCTTTTTCTTTTTGTACTTTTTTTAGTCAGTATGTGTCTACGGTGAGATTGAGCTCTCTTCATTTCGCCTGAAGGAGTTTTAGAAAACCTCTTTGCAGCACCACTATTGCTTTTCATTTTTGGCATATTTTTCCTCTGATCATCCTAAAAACGTTAAGTATACAGTAATTATTTCTTCGGCGCTATAACCATTACCATTTGTCTTCCTTCGAATGATGGTATTTGTTCAACAATGCCATAGTCATCTAGATCTTTTTGCACTCTGTCAAGGAATTCACGGCCTATTACCTGATGGGCAATCTCTCTACCTCTAAATCTCATGGTAATTTTAGCTTTATCACCACCGCTTAAAAACTTAATTAAACTTTTCAGCTTGACCTGATAATCAGCTTCTTCGGTATTTGGTCTAAATTTTATTTCTTTGACCTGCGTTTGTTTTTGCTTTTTTTTAGCTGCATGTGCTTTTTTTTGGTTTTCGAACTTAAATTTGCCATAATCCATTATTCTGCATACTGGTGGTGTTTGATTAGGAACTATTTCGACTAAATCAAGCTCTTCTTCCTTTGCTAGCTCAAGAGCTTTACTTGTATCTACAACTCCAACCTGGTCACCGTTTGAGGCAATAAGTCTGACTTCTTGAACATTTATTCTAGAATTCATTCTTAATCTTCTGTTAATCGCTATAATATCTCTCCTTTTGCTATTTATTTAATAATATACTTTTATCATTTACAAGAGTTTCTACCATTTTAATGAATATATCAACTTTCATAACACCTAGATCATCACCTGACCTTGTTCTTACCGACAATTCATCGTTTTCTACTTCTTTATCTCCCACAATCAGTAAATATGGAGTTCTTTTCATACTATGTTCTCTTATTTTATAGCTAATTTTTTCATTCCTAAAATCCACTTCAGTACGTATTTTATGAATATTTAATTTCTTGTATAGATCTGAGCAATATCCTTCTTGCGCATTAGATATATTTAATATTGATGCTTGTATAGGAGATAGCCATAATGGTAGGTCACCGGCATATTCTTCAATCAATATACCTACAAATCTCTCAAGTGAGCCAAGAATAGCCCTATGGATCATAACAGGTGCCACCTTATCACCGTCTGAATCAATATAAGTTGCATCTAGCCTTGTTGGCATAGAAAAATCTAATTGAATAGTGCCCAGCTGCCAAATTCTGTCTAATGAATCTTTCAGAGAAAAATCTATTTTTGGGCCATAAAAAGCTCCGTCTCCAGCGTTTAAAGTCCAAGCTATGTTGCTTGCATCAAGAGCAGTTTTAAGTGCATTTTCTGAGTTATCCCAAATTTCATCTGACCCAACTCTTTTCTCAGGGCGAGTGGATAATTCAACTTTAATATCATGAAACCCAAAAATTTTATAGATATCATATATATTGACAATAAGCTTTTTTATCTCATCTTCAATTTGATTATGAGTGCAAAATATATGTGCATCATCTTGAGTGAAAGCTCTAATTCTCATTAATCCATGTAAAGTCCCAGATGGCTCATTTCTATGAACTACTCCGAACTCAGCAAATTTAATCGGCAGGTCTCTGTAGCTTTTTAACCCTTGATTATAAACCTGAATATGACCCGGACAACTCATTGGCTTGATAGCATATTCTTTTTGTTCCGATGATACTCCAAAAATTAAATCTGAAAACTTATCCAAGTGACCAGATTTCTGCCATAGTGATTTATCTAAAACTTGAGGCGTATTAATTATTTTGTAATCATTTTCTCTTAAATATTCAGTTATAAAATCTTTAATTATATTAAATAAAGTCCAACCATTGTTATGCCAAAAAACCATTCCGGGGGACTCTTCTTGAAAATGAAACATATCAAGTTTTTGACCAATTTTCCTATGATCTCTTTTTTCTGCTTCCTCTAATCTTGTTAAATAATTTTTTAGATTCTCTTTGGTATCCCAAGCAGTTCCATATATACGCTGCAATTGGGTATTCTTTGAATCACCTTTCCAATAGGACCCTGAAACTTTCATTAGTTTGAAATAATTAAGATGTTTGGTACTGACTAAATGAGGGCCTCGACACATATCGGTATACTCTTCATGATAATATAAAGCAATAATTTCATCATCAGGTATTTCTTCTATAAGTTTGACTTTATAATCTTCATTGCGATTATTAAAAACATCTAACGCTTTATCTTTACTTACGACTTCTCTTATTATTTTATAGTTTTTTTTAGAAAGTTTTTTCATTACGGTTTCTATTGATTTTAGTTCTTTTTCCGAGATCGGATCAGAACTATATATATCATAATAAAAACCATTTTCTATTGTTGGTCCAATAACCATCTTGGCGTCAGGATATATCTGTTTCAATGCATGACCAAAAAGATGAGCACATGTATGTCTTATAATTTCGAGACCATCTGGATCATTTGGCTTAATGAGATCGATTTTAGCATCTTCTGTTATGGAGCAACTAAGATCTACAAGTTTATCGTTTAATTTTGCAGCAACATATAAAGGCTTTTCAAAGTTATCATTAATCAGTTGTTCGACTGTAATGCTGCCATCTATATCTATTGTTTTATTGTCTATTTTTACTTTATACATAATTCTATATTTTAGGCACGATTGGACTCGAACCAACGACCTCCACCATGTCAAGGTGGCGCTCTAACCAGCTGAGCTACGCGCCTAAGTCATGTAAAACTAACATGGCATTAGGCTATTCTCAAGCTAATTTATAGCTAATACATTTCAATATTTTTTATTTACTCCTTTTGTTTTTATTAGGCATATCAAGAAAATTTTCCTGAATAGTCTCTATTTGATCCCTAATTTGCGCTGCTTTTTCAAATTCTAAATCTTTCGCATGAGAAAACATATGTTTTTCTAACTCCTTAATAACTGATATTACATTATCACCATTTACTTTAGGGAATTTCTTTTTAACATTCGATATCAATGTTAGCTTGTCTAACTTTTTTGCAGATATGTAGATATCCTCGTCTAAAGCTTCCTTGATTGCTTTTTTAATACTTTCAGGCTTAATGTTATGTTTATTATTATGCAGGATTTGAATATTTCGTCTCCTTTCTGTTTCATCAATTGCTTTTTTCATGGATTGAGTTGTGGTATCACCATATAAAATTACACGGCCATTAATATTTCTTGCTGCACGACCAATAGTTTGTATGAGAGATTTATCTGATCTCAGAAAACCCTCTTTGTCGGCATCTAGAATACAAACTAATTCAACTTCTGGTATATCTAGACCCTCTCTTAATAAATTAATCCCAACCAATACATCAAAAATACCTTTTCTAAGATCTCTTATAATCTCAACTCTTTCAACTGTATTAATATCAGAATGTAGGTATCTAACTTGAATATTAAATTCATTTAAGTACTCAGTAAGATTTTCAGCCATTTTCTTTGTCAATGTAGTAACTAGGACTCGATTATTATTTTTAATCACTTTGTTAATTTCTGATAAAACGTCTTCAACTTGATTTGATGATGGCTTAACTGACACTTGAGGATCAATTAATCCTGTAGGCCTGATAACTTGCTCTACAATTTTATTAGACTTATCAATTTCATATGGCCCTGGAGTGGCAGATACATATATTGTTTGAAAATTATAACCAGTAAATTCTTCAAATTTCAGCGGTCTATTATCTAATGCTGATGGCAACCTAAAACCATAATCTACAAGAGTTTGTTTTCTCGACCTATCTCCTTTATACATTCCACCAATTTGAGGGACTGTTACATGACTTTCGTCTAGAATTATGAGTCCATCATTTGGCATATAATCTAGAAGACACGGTGGAGGCTCTCCAGCTTTTCCTCCAGATATATATCTTGAGTAATTTTCTATTCCTGAACAATATCCCATTTCTGCTATCATCTCCAAATCATAGTTAGTTCGCTCTTTCAATCGCTGTGCTTCTAAAAGTTTATTTTCTTGAGAGAAAAAAATTAATCTTTTTTTTAATTCTTCTTTTATTAATACTGAAGCATTATCCATTATCTCTTTTGGAGTCACATAATGAGTCTTAGGGTAAACAGTGAATCTATTAATGCGTTTCAACAACTGACCTGTCAACGGATCAAATATAGATAAGCTCTCAATTTCTCTATCAAATAATTCAACCCTTAATGCTTCTTTTTCTGAGTCTGCAGGAAAGATATCAATTATCTCGCCTTTAACCTGATATGTTCCTCTTCTGAGTTCAAGATCGTTTCTTGTATATTGAAGCTCAACTAAACGTTTTAATATTTTTCTTTGATCTATTATATCTCCACTAACTAAATGTAATTTCATCTTGAGATAAGTCTTTGGATCTCCTAAACCATAAATAGCAGAAACGCTTGCTACCACAATTGCATCTTTCCTCTCTGTTAGAGACTTTGTAGCAGAGAGCCTCATTTGCTCAATATGTTCATTCAAAGATGCGTCTTTCTCAATGAATGTATCTGATACAGGGACATATGCTTCTGGTTGATAGTAATCATAATATGACACAAAGTACTCTACTGAGTTATCCGGAAAGAAATCTCTCATCTCAGAATATAGTTGAGCAGCTAGAGTTTTATTAGGCGCCATAATAAGAGTTGTCTTGCCTGTTTTTTCAATAATTTCTGCCATTGAGTATGTTTTACCAGAACCAGTTACACCTAACAATGTTTGATGCTGATCGCCTAAATTAATACCCTCAATTAGAGACTTAATTGCCATAGGTTGATCGCCAGCAGCTTTAAATTTTGAAACAAGATTAAACTTCTTCATATAAAATATATTAACATGAAGTTGACTTAAAAGACTCGTTTGAGATAATATTACATATCAAGGAAATACGTTGACGTTCTCAAATAGAATAAAATTAATTAAACCATCTTCGACAATGGCACTAACATCCAAGGCGAACGAAATGCGCCAAAATGGAGATGATGTGCTTGTCTTAACTGTGGGCGAGCCTGACTTTGATACACCTCAATATATTAAAGAAGCAGCAAAGAATGCCATAGATAAAGGCCAAACCAAGTATACTGCTGTAGATGGTACTCTAAATCTCAAGAAAGCGATAATAAATAAATTTAAAAATGATAATAATCTAGACTATCAGATAGATGAAATAATTGTCTCAGCTGGCTGTAAACAATCAATATTCAATCTTCTACAAGTCTTAATCGAAGAAGGTGACGAAGTTATTATACCTCAACCATACTGGGTCTCTTATGCTGATATGGTTGTGTATTCAGGTGGAACTCCAATAATGCTTGAAACAAGTTATGAAGAGAATTTTGATATCGATCCATCTAAGTTTGAGGCACTTATAAGTGATAAAACAAAATTATTCATGTTAAACAGCCCAAATAATCCGAGTGGCAAATACTTTAACTCTGAGTTATTGAAAAAACTTGGTGATATTCTCCTGAAATACAATGATATATATGTATCATCTGATGATATATATGAACATATTCACTGGAATAAAGAAAAATTTTATAACATTGTGAATGCATGTCCAAAATTAAAGGATAGAACAATTGTGCTAAATGGCGTATCAAAAGCATATTCAATGACAGGATGGAGAATTGGGTACGCTGCTGGAAATAAAGAAATCATAAAAAAAATGAAAACACTCCAATCTCAGAGTACATCTTGTGCAAGTTCAATTTCGCAAGCTGCGGCTTGCGCAGCACTATCACAAACATGTGAGGAAATGCCTCTAATGACAAAAGAATATAAAAAAAGACATGATTATGTTGTCAATGAATTAAACTTGATAAATGGAGTCATATGCAAAGAGACTGATGGTACATTTTATGTTTTTCCTTCATTCAAAGAATATATTATAAATAGTAAAAAAATTGATAATGATACAGAATTAGCACTCCATTTGTTAAATACTGCTAAAGTTGCGGTTGTTCCAGGGAGTGCATTTGGTCAAGAAGGTCACATCAGAATATCTATCGCTATTGACATGGATTCTTTAAAAGAAGCTATGAAAAGAATAGCCAACTCTCTCTAGATTACTCCTCGGGACGGACTCGAACCGCCGACCTGGTGATTAACAGTCACTCGCTCTACCAACTGAGCTACCGAGGAATAAGATAAGGCATCATAATTGATAAATAGAATATCATCAATAATATTTTCTATATTTTTAATCTTTTTA
>JBJKYE010000026.1:0-19571 GCA_045561195.1 Gammaproteobacteria bacterium
ATAAAGCCTCCGGTCAAAATAATGATAGTTATGAGGAAATAACATATGAAGGTTATGGTCCAAAAGGCATCGCTGTTATTGTTGAATGTCTTACTGATAATAAAAATAGAACTGTATCAGATCTAAGACATGTTTTGTCGAAAAATGGTGGTAGCCTTGGGACGAATGGATCAGTGTCACATCTATTTAGAAAGGTGGGCGTTATGAAGTTAAATAATATATCTGAGGATGCTCTTGTAGAACATATGGAAGACATTGACCTTGAAGATTTTGAGATGATTGATACTGGATGTATTATTTTTACAAAACCTACTGAACTTTTTAATACTAAAAAATATTTTGAATCAAAATCAATAGATGTTAAAGATGAGGAGATTATAATGGATCCTTTGACGACCATAGATATCTCTAATGAAGATTCTGAGAAAATATCTGACTTATCAAATAAAATAGAGGAGTTAGATGATGTTCAGAATGTTTATATGAACAGCAATCTATCCTAAAATGACTACTATATTGGGTATCGATCCTGGAACGAATATCACTGGTTTTGGTGTTATCAAATTATCAAAAAATGCAGATATCTCATATGTGCATCATGGAATCATTAAAACAGGTTTAAAAAATAGATACACAACTAAGCTTTCTATGATAAACCAAGCGACTACAGACATTATTCAAAAATATAAACCAGATCATGTGGCAATCGAATCAGTTTTTTTTAGCGTCAATGCCGGTACTGCTATAAAATTAGGACAAGCTAGAGGCGCTGCTATTTGTGCATGTGGCCGAGAAGCCCTTGATATTTTTGAATATAGCCCAAGAAGAGTTAAAATGATTGTTACAACAAATGGTGCTGCTGATAAAGAACAATTACAAAAAAAAGTTAAATCAATTCTTAACATCAGAAGAAAATTAGAAATTGATGCATCTGATGCGCTTGGAGTGGCAATTTGTCATGGCATGACGCTAATTAGTGACCCTGATTCTTTAAAACTAATCTGATTTTATGAGTAATTTAATAATAAATGAAATTTTTTATTCAATACAAGGTGAAAGTTTATCAGCCGGATTACCTACTATTTTTATTAGATTGACTGGCTGTCCATTAAGATGTCAGTATTGTGATACATCTTATGCTTTTACTGAAGGCAAAAAGATGTCATTCCAAGAAATTATTGATGATATTAAAAAATATAACTGTAAGAATATTACAATAACTGGTGGTGAACCGTTGTCACAAAAAAATACTAAAAAACTTATTGATGAACTCATAGATCTCAATTATGAAATATCAATAGAAACGAGTAATGCAATCTCTATTGAGGGACTGCATGAATTAGTTACTATTGTACTTGATATAAAAACCCCAGATTCTGGTGAGTCAGATAATAATATTATAAATAATTATAAATTTCTAAAAAAAACTGATCAAGTAAAGTTTGTAATCTGTAGTATCGATGATTACGAATGGTCAAAAAACTATATCATTAAGCATGACCTAAATAATATTTGTGAGATTTTAATGTCGCCTAGTGATGGTCAGATGGATATACGTATATTGGCTGAAAATATGTTAAGTGATAATATTGAAGCGAGATTACAGACTCAATTACATAAGATTATTTGGAACAATGAACGTGGTAGATAGTAAAAAAGCACTAGTTTTATTTTCGGGTGGGTTAGATTCAACTACTACTCTTATGTATGCTTTATCCAAAAATTTCAATGTTGTTGCTCTAACTATTAATTATAAACAAAGACATTGTTACGAGATAGAGGCCAGTAAAAAAATAGTAGATAAGTATCCTAATGTAGATCAAATAATATTTGATATTGATTTAAGCAAAATCGGTGGCTCTGCTTTAACTGATGAAGACATAGATGTGCCAAGTACTAGTTCAGCAGGAATTCCGATTACATATGTCCCAGCTAGGAATACAATATTCTTGTCTATAGCGGCATCTTATGCTGAAAAACTTTTTATAAGAGATATTTTTATAGGAGTTAATGCTATAGATTATTCAGGTTATCCAGATTGCAGACCTGAATACATAAATTCTTACGAGAACATGATAAATTTGGGCACCAAGGCTGGTTCCGAAGGATTACCTTTTAAAATACACACTCCTTTGATAAATCTCTCTAAATCAGAAATTATTAAGATGGGTTCTGAGCTCAACGTTGATTATAGTGATACCGTATCTTGTTATTCTCTGAATAATCATGGCGAAGCATGTGGCAAATGTGATTCTTGTCACTTTAGAAAACAGGGTTTTATCGATGCTGGTATTAATGATCCCACTAATTATAAAAAAAAATAAAAAATATAATGCTTATATTAAGTTTTGCTAATATAATTAATGAAATTTAAATTTTAGATAAGAGGATTTATGGAAGTAGCCACACAATTATTGATCTATATAGGAATACTTGGTTTTATTCTGGGTTTTGTTGTAACAAAAACTAACTTCTGTACTATGGGTGCAGTGTCTGATTGGGTCAATATTGGCGATCTCTCAAGATTTAAATCATGGATGCTGGCAGCTGCGATTGCAATATTAGGCGTAGCAATACTAAATTTTTTATCATTCTTTGATATAAATGATTCCAGAATACCTTATAGAAATTCCCTCCTAGCATGGCCACGATATATAATTGGAGGACTTATGTTTGGTATTGGCATGACATATGCCAGTGGGTGCGGAAATAAAGTGTTAATTAGAGTCGGTGGTGGTAATTTAAAATCTTTAGTAGTATTGATTGTTGCAGGTATCATGGCTTATGTTATGACTAGAACTGATTTCTATGGAATAATCTTTCATAGCTGGATGAACCCTATTAGTCTTGATTTAGCCCAAATAGGTATACTAGACCAATCACTACCTACTATTATATCTTCTATATTTTCGATTAATAATAGTGCTGATTTTAACCTCATATTAGGTATTATAGTCTCATCAATAATGATCTTTATGATATTTAAATCCGGTAAGTTTATACAAAATTTTGATAATGTATTTAGTGGTATTATTGTGGGCTTGGTAATTGTAATGGCATGGCTATTAACCGGAGGAGTAACTGGTCAAGAATGGATTGAAGCTAATGACTTTTTAGATGATCCTCTTCCTAGCGTTGGTATGCAGTCATTCACTTTTATTAATCCGATGGGCGAAACATTGATTTTTGCAGGCAATGCTGCTGATTCATACTATCTAACTTTTGGTGTAACTGCTCTTTTATCGGTAATAACTGGTGCTTTTTTTTATTCTGTTTTATCTAACAACTTCAGAATTGAATGGTTTTTATCTAAACAAGATTTTATTAGGCACATTATAGGTGCGGTTTTAATAGGTGTTGGTGGTGTTTTAGCTATGGGCTGTACAATTGGTCAAGGCGTTACTGGAGTTTCAACTCTAGCTATAGGTTCTTTCATTACCCTTATATTTATAATATTAGGTGCCGCGATCACTATGAAAGTAGAATTTTACAACGCGGTCTATGAAGATTGCAGTTTTTTTGATAGTCTTAGGTCTTCATTAGCGGATTTGAATTTAATACCAAATAGATTTAGAAAGCTTGAGAAAATATAATGGGGCGTTAGCTCAGTTGGTAGAGCAGTGGCCTTTTAAGCCATTTGTCACTGGTTCGAATCCAGTACGCCCTATATTATAATATTATGAAGAACTCTTTATTAACAATTCTACTACTTTTCTCATCATATGCTTTATCTGATACTGTCCAACAAAACAAACTAAATGCTTTCTATTCAACTCAAGATAATAAATCTGAATCAATAGCTCTTCTATTACATGGAACTCGTGGCCATAAAAACTTAGAGCTAATATCGTCTCTCAGAGAATCGTTATTAGATATTGGTATCGATAGTTTATCTATAAATTTAAGCTATGGTATAACCGATAGAAATAATGATTTTTTGCCCTGCGATATACATCATCAACATACTGTTAAAGATTCATTAGATGAAATTAAACTATGGTATAACTTTATAAATAGAAAAGGGTATGCAAAGCTTTATCTTGTTGGTCATTCTAGGGGAGCGCTAGATATTTTAAATTTTTATTTAAATGAAAGAAATGATTTATTGAATCCTGATATTATTTTTCTTTTAGCTCCTATAATTGACTCTGATTATGATCATAAAATTTATTATCAAACAAATCATGATATTGATATAGAATCGATAAATATTGAGGATGACCTAAGAATTAATTTCTTGGGTTGTGAAAAAGCTTTAGTTAAAGGTAAAACTTTCAAGAGTTATTATTATAATCCAGAATCTAAAAGTTTAAGCGAGGCTCTTGAATCGTCTTCGATACAAATAAGGGTGATAACAGGTTCTGAAGACAAAATAACCCCAAATACTCACCAAGCAGTCCAGGATTTGTTGTCAGAAAATAAAAATATAAGACTTTTTCAAATCGATGGTTCTGATCATTTCTTTAGGGACTTTTATTTCGATGATTTAATGGAAATTATATCAACTGAAGTTGAAAAATGATTACTGGATAGTAAATGGTTCTTCTGATTCATTCGAATCTTGATCATCTATATTGATGCTTCTATTTATTGTGGTATCAGATTTAGGTCCAATAGTAACTTCTGATGTAGAATTATCAAAAACTCTTCTGTTTACTTTAATTGTGGCAAACTTATCTTCTTTATCAAAATTAAGTAAAACAAAATCACTTCTTACTATGGCGATCTCAGACCAACCTGCATCTCTCATGCTTACTCTGTAGAACTCGACAACTTCATCAGCAGAAATTTCATGAATTAAATACAATACACCTGTAAATCTAGAGCCTTCTCCAAAAATTATCGTCTTATCTGTTACATACTTTGAGTTCTCTGGGATAGGTATTGATATCTGCAGCCTTTTGTTAAGACTAATTTCTTTAATTTCAGATGAAGATTCTTCATTATTAGCCATTAAGCCATTGATAGTCGCACATGATGTTATACAAAGCGGCATAACTATCAGGAGTAATAATCTGTTTAAGATGCTTTTAAATACCATATTTTTATTATACCTACTTTCTTGATCCTGGACCATTAATTTCTAGTCCATTGCTCATGTAAGTAATAAAATATTCAAGGTTTCTGTACTCTTCATTTTGTGCCTTGAAAGGCTTATGCCTCACCCTGCTTAGGCAGCCAGCAAATCTTTCATGCAAAGTTACAAGCCTACCCGCACCTGATCTGTATGCCGGGAAATGGGTCGTATGTCCAATTGCTGGGCTCGGTATGTCGGCTCTTAATTTAATACCAGTTTTATAAACATGACAATCAGCACATGAAAAATTCAATTGACCTACTTTTGTAAAATATAGTTTTTTCCCATGCTCGTATGCTTCTAAAGCTTTTTGGTTATTTGGTATTTCAAGATTAATTTTGTTACCTCTTGATGTATATGCCATGTATGCTGATATATCGGCCATTGGCCCACCTTTGTAATAACTGAGAGGCTTTTCACCATTCTTTTTTCTACAGTTATTAATCGCTAACTCAAGAGTCATCACCATGTCATTATCTTCATCAAAAAATGGATAATTCTGACGAATACCTATTCCATCATTCTCAAAACATTGAGCATATGTGTTTCCATTCTTGAAAGGAGTATTAAATAGTTCTTCACCATTTTCTACATTAATTTCATAAGGAGGAAAATCTTCTATTGATTCCCATTGCTCCCTTGATGATGGATCAATTGAATAAACACCATTTTTATAGTCACTATATTCAGTGTTAGGGAATAACTTTTCAAAGTGATCATGAAATAATTCTCTATCTTCTTCAGGGCTAGCATAAATACCAACGCTGACAAGAAGAAGGGTCATTAAAAAAAAATTAGAAAACTTTATTTTCATGAACTATTATTTGACCTCAGCTGTTTTTGAATCAGTGTTGCCTTGATTATCTGTCCATTTTAACTCAACTTTATCACCTTTTGAGCCACTATAAACAAAAGTTAAATATGGATTTTTAGATACCGCTGGACCCCAATGCACAGTTATTACTTCATCTCCATTAGCTTTACCTACTACTTCTTGAATAAAGTGTGCTGGTATTTTTCCACCAGTCTTTTTATCTTTTCTTTGTCCAGTCTCCATAGGATGTTTCATTAAAGCCTTTACTGTTACGGCTCCTTTACTCTCTTTTGCTCTTATTTTAATAGTACTCATTTTGTTTAGCCTCCACAGCCACCAATTGTTATTTTAACTTCTTTAGCTGAAGTATAGATCTTACCGTTACTCTTTACAGCTGCCATTACTGTAGATGTCTTTCCCATTTTTATCCTTGTACCGATGATGGGTTTAGATTTTGATGAAAAATTATAACCACTAGATAATGGTTGAGGATTATTTTCAACAAATAACATTATAGACTCCACATTATCTAAATTAGTTTTCACATTAACAGGCACAATTGCTCCATTTTCTGCAATATCTGGAACTTTTAGTTTAACTTTAGAGCTTTCCTCAAGATTATCATGACCATACACACTTTTAATTGATTCACTTAAATCTGTGATATCAAAAGACTCTTTTGGCCAACCAGCATATAGGCGTTTTGGTTTAATCATCAAACCTGCAAGTGTTGTGATCGTTGCTGCAGTCATTAATGAATTTTTTATAAAATTTCTTCTGTTCATATTATTACCTCAAAGAGTATACAGATACTCTATTATTTTATTAATCTCATCTTTTGTTATGGCTCCATGCTTACCAAATGGCGGCATAAATGTGTTGGGATTGTTTTTTGTTGGATCCCATATTTGATTAAAAAGAACTTGTTTGTCTGGAAAACGGGCTTTCATAGCTATCAGCGGAGGACCACTATTTCCAGCTAGTTCACCGTCATCTATCATATGACATGCCAAACAGTTGCCTTTTTTCCTATCAAAAGCTAATTTCTTTCCTTCAGCAATATCATTAGAATATGTAGGCATATTGATGCCCAGAATTAATGATAAAGACAAAGTTATGTTTTTTATAGCGTTCATATTTCTCACTTATTATAGTACCGATAGCATAATAAAAAAACTACTTTAATAACAATCTTTTTCGCCAAATATGGGTTCTAATCTTCGAGGATTTTCGCATATTATCCTTTGTTTTTTTGATGATAATATTTCCCTTTCGGTATTACTGATTTCTTTAGATCTGAGGGAATTTTCTATCACCTCTATGGCTAAGTCAACACTCCCTAGAAGAACATAGTAATCTGACAAAAATAAAGATGACTTGAAGTTATTATTGCTTAATGTATACAACTTTGATGATAATCTTAGATAATCAGGGTTGAGTTTATATACATCCTCAATCGACTTCATTAGTTTTGATGCATATTGTAGGTTGATATTATTTTCTATTAGTATTTCAGAAATTGTAAATGAAATTATTGTATTATGTGGATATATATTTTTGATTTTATTTAAAACAGTTAGAGCATCATCAATATTACCTTTTTCTGCTAAAACTTTTGCATACAGTATTGTTATGTACAAATTATTAGGATTAGCATTATATACAGGATAAATTTCTTTCTCAGCTGACGTATAATCAGATTTCTTAAAATATAGAAGTGCTCTTTTATATTTATCTAGTATTTCATTGCCAGTAATACTTTTTAGTGAATAGTTTATATCTGATATAGAATCCACATCTAAAATAGTCTTCACAAAAAAATAATCATCAGTACTATTTATAATAGGACTATTCTGAAATTTAGACTTATTTTGTATGTGTGAAATCCTATTCTCATACATCGGATGGGTTGATAAGTATGCTAAATCTCTTTGTATTTCTCCCGAAGCATTATTCATAATTTTAAAGAACCGGGACATTTCAGAAAGATCATAATTAGATCTTGTCATAATCTCGATTCCATAATCGTCCGCTTCTACTTCATTTTCTCTTATCAAATTAATATTGAGTTGACTAGACTGACCGATTCCTAATCTCAAAGCGGCCATGGAAGCTTTTGCGTTACCAGAAAAAATACCTACCATTATTCCAGCCAACATTGGTATATTATTTGAGCTCATATTTTTAATCATTTCTGCCGAATGTCTCAATGTTACATGAGATATTTCATGCGCTACAACACCTGCTAATTGAGCTTCGTTCTCTGTGAGGGTAATCAAGCCAGAGTTCAGACCAATATATCCACCAGGTATAGCAAATGCATTAACTTGATTTGATTGAACAATAAAGAAAGTATAATTTCTATCATCATCCATTATGCTTCTAGATAATTTATTGCCAAGATAGTTAATATATGCATTTATCAAAGGGTTATTATTTATATAATTATTTCTCTGAAGCCTCTTGTATGAGGATAAACCAATTATTCTCTCAGTCTTCAAAGACATGCTTTGGCTGAGTGGATCTCCCAGTTCTGGTGGTTCAGCCGAAAAAATAGCAGCTGGAATTGACATTAAAAGTATATTAATGACTAAAATAATTCTTGAATATTTTTTTATAATAATTAACATGTTTATTATATTAATAAATTACTATATATTAATGATGAAATTTAACATAACCATTATAACTTAAAGGAAATAAGATGTCAGAATTTGATAAAGAACTTGATACTAGTGGTCTAAATTGTCCGTTGCCAATAATCAAAGCAAAAAAAGAAATTAATACAATGGAGTCAGGACAAGTGCTTCATATAATCTCTACAGACCCTGGTGCTGTTAAGGATTTTGAGTCTTTTGCAAATCAAACAGGTAATGAGTTACTCAAGTCAGAAGAAAAAGATAGTAAGTTCTATTTTCTAATGAAAAAAACCTAGGTAGTTTTGCTATATTTTCGCAAACTGCTGGAGGCGATAGGTCTTTTCTCAGCTGCAATAATTATTGTCTCTTTTCTTCTTGTACATAAAATTACTAAAGAGAACCCATCGGACATAAAAGATCACTATGATGCGATTATAATTTTATCAGGGAATCCTGAAAGAGCATTTAGAGCTAGTAAACTCTTCTTTGAAAAAAATTCTAAAATTATTTTTTTAAGTAAAGAGCAGGTAGTCTTTAAAAATTATTTTGAGCCAAATAATTCAAAAAAAACATATGAATTATATTTAGATATTCTAATCAAAAGCGGTGTTGACCCTAAAAATATTAGGCTCTTTGGAATAAACAATAAAAGCACAATTGATGAGATTAATGAGTTGAGTAGATTAGATATGTCAGAATATAGAGATATCTTAATTGTTACAGATCGTTATCATGTTTTCAGAGCTAATCAAATACTGAAAGATTTTAATGTAAAATTTAATTATGACTTTTATATTGCATTACATTCTGCTAATTGGTATGAGAATAAAGGGTCAATATTAATTGTCTTTTCTGAGTTATTGAAGACTTATTTATATTACATATTCGAGGATTTTAGTTCTTATAAGCAATATATCGCTGAATAGTGTATTTATATAATGATGGTTTTAGAAAAAAGATGTATCATGTACAGGGTACAAAAACTGTGGAATTATGAAGCTAAGTGGATCAGAAATAATTATTGAATGCTTGAAGAAAGAAGGCGTGGAATTCATTTTTGGATATCCTGGTGGTGCTGTATTACATATCTATGATGCACTATTTAATGCAAAAAAAATAAAACATGTGCTGGCTAGACATGAGCAAGGAGCAACTCATGCTGCTGATGGGTATGCTAGAGCATGTGGTAAACCTGGTGTTGTGCTTGTTACATCCGGGCCAGGTATTACAAACTGCGTAACTGGGTTAGCTACCGCACATATGGACTCTATACCAATGATCGTAATATCCGGACAAGTATCACGGCAATATGTCGGTAGTGATGCGTTTCAAGAAGCCGATGCAACTGGTATTACTAGACCTGTAACTAAGCATAACTTTTTAGTTGATAGTCGCGAATCAATCGCTGAAGTATTTAAAAAAGCCTTCATAATTGCAACAACTGGCAGACCGGGGCCTGTTTTGATTGATATACCAAAAGATCTCACAGATCCAAATATAAAAATAGAATTTGATTACCCTAAAAAAGTTAAAATAAGATCATATAAGCCAGTATTATCTGAATCTGAGGATAAAATTAATAAAGCTGCCAAGCTATTATGTTCCGCAAAGAAACCTATGATCTACACTGGCGGTGGCATAATATTGGGCAATGCTTATAGAGAACTTAACAAATTAGTTAAAAGTTTAAATTATCCAATAACCAATACTCTGATGGGTTTAGGTGGCTTTCCAGCTACAGACCAACAATTCTTGGGGATGTTGGGTATGCATGGAACATATGAAGCTAATATGGCTATGCATGACTGTGATGTTCTTCTTGCTGTTGGAGCAAGATTTGATGATCGAGTAACTGGTGATACATCTAAATTTTGTCCTTCTGCTAAAATAATACATATAGATATTGATCCATCATCTATATCTAAAATTATAGAAGTCGACTTATCTTTGGTTGGAGAGACATCTAAAATTTTAAAATCACTCAATAAAGCTATTACACCTCACCTTTCAAAAATAAATAAGACTGGTTTAAAAAAATGGTGGAAGATCATTAATAAATGGAGATCAAAAAACTGTTTAAGCTACAAGAAATCTAATAAAATTATAAAACCACAGTCCGTAATAGAAACCCTTTATGGTATTACCAAAGGTAATGCTTTTGTTACTTCAGATGTAGGCCAACACCAGATGTGGGCTGCTCAGTATTATAAATTTGATAAACCAAATAGATGGATAAATTCTGGTGGCCTAGGAACCATGGGTTTTGGTTTACCCGCAGCAATGGGCGCACAATTAGCATTTCCTAAATCACAGGTTGTATGTGTTACAGGCGAGGCAAGTATTGTAATGTGTATTCAAGAACTAGCAACATGCCTGCAATATAGGTTGCCTATTAAGGTTATAAACCTTAATAATAGATATATGGGCATGGTAAGACAATGGCAAGAATTTTTTTATGAGGGAAGATATGCAATGTCGTATATGGAGGCAATACCTGATTTTGCACAATTAGCTAATAGTTTTGGTCACATTGGCATTAAAATAGAAAAACCATCAGAGTTAAAAGATAAATTATCTGAGGCGATGAGCATGAAAGACAGATTGGTTTTTGTTGATGTTATTACTGATCAAGAAGAGAATGTTTATCCTATGATAAAAAGTGGTCAGGCGCATAATGAAATGCATTTGTCTCCAACAAATGAAGATACTGAGTTAGCATAAAAATGGAAGAAAGAAGACATATAATATCATTATTAGTAGAAAATGAATTTGGTTCATTATCGCGTATTGCTGGATTATTTTCCGCTAGGGGCTATAATATCCATTGCTTGAACGTAGCACCAACAAATGATCAATCTATATCTAGAATGACTCTCGTTACTTTATGCAATGATCAGAAAATAAATCAACTGATGAAACAATTAGATAAACTTGTTGATGTAGTTAATGTTAGAGATTTGACCGAAGAAACTCATATAGAAAGAGAAATGCTCTTAATGAAACTCAAATGCAGCAAAACACAAAGAGATGAGGTTAAAAGATTAACAGATATATTCAGAGCTAGAATTATTGATGTAACGGATACGACTTACACGATTGAATTAACTGGAGCTACTGAAAAGATATTAGCCTTTGTTAACTCAATGGGCAAAATTAAAATTATTGAAATGGTAAGATCAGGCGCGTTAGGGATTAGTCGAGGAATTGATAGTTTAGAAAATATTAAGTGAGGAATAAAATGAAAGTATACTATGATAAAGATGCAAATTTAGATAACATTAAAAAACTTAATGTTTCAATTATTGGTTATGGTTCACAAGGTCATGCACATGCTTTAAATCTAAAGGATTCTGGTGTGAATGTAACAATCGGTCTTAGAGCAGGGTCGTCTACAACTGAAAGAGCTGAAAAAGAAGGTCTCGAGGTTTTATCACTAGAAGATGCTGTTGCAAAGGCAGACGTTGTTATGATTTTAGCCCCGGATGAATATCAAGCAGATATTTTCAAAGATAGTATTGAGTCAAACTTAAAAGATAATGCCGCTCTAGCATTTGCCCATGGTTTTAATATTCATTATGGACAGATAAAACCAAATACTAAACATGATGTGTTTATGATAGCGCCAAAAAGTCCTGGCCATTTGGTTAGATCAACTTTCTTGCAAGGAAAAGGTGTACCAACATTAATTGCAATACACAATAATAACTCTGGCAATGCAAAAGATATTGCCCTGGCCTATGCTTCTGCAATTGGTGGAGGTAGAGCTGGGATAATTGAAACAGATTTTAAAGAAGAGACTGAAACTGATTTATTTGGAGAACAAGCTGTTTTATGTGGCGGTGTAACGGCTCTTGTAAAAGCCGGCTTTGAGACTTTAGTTGATGCTGGTTACGCTCCTGAAATGGCATATTTTGAATGCCTTAATGAATTAAAGCTAATTGTCGATTTAATGTATGAAGGTGGTATGACTGAAATGAGGTATTCCATCTCAAACACTGCAGAGTATGGAGATTTGACGAAAGGACCGTTCTTGATAGATGATCATGTAAAGGCTAAAATGAAAATTGTACTTGAAGATGTACAAAATGGTAAATTTGCAAATGACTTTGTTAGCGAAATTAAGAATGGCTCGAAAGAGTTTGATAGGTTGAGAAAAGAAGGATCCGACCATTTAATTGAAGAAACAGGTAAAAAACTACGAGATATGATGTCATGGATGCAAGATAGTAAACTTGTAGATGAAAAAATAAAGTAATGACTGAAACAAAAAAAAGAAGATTACCTGGAGTATTTCTTCTACCCAACTTGATAACAACTGCGGCATTATTCAGTGGTTTTTATTCGATCATCGCATCTATTAATACTGATTTTATTGCAGCGTCAATAGCCATACTTGTTGCTATGGTGTTAGATGGCTTAGATGGACGAATCGCAAGGTTAACAAATACTCAAACTTCATTTGGCGAATACTTTGATAGTTTATCAGATATGATATGTTTTGGGTTGTCACCAGCAATTTTGGTTTATATGTGGTCCGCCCCATTATTTGATCTACAAACATGGCAAACAAACAAGTTACCGTGGATCATTTGTTTTGTTTATGTAGCATCTGCCGCGATAAGACTGGCTAGGTTTAATTCTAAAAGTCAGACGCTCGATAAAAAATACTTTATAGGTCTTGCAAGTCCGGCTGCAGCTGCAGTAATAATAACTTTCATATGGATGATAGAGGTATCTAGCATAGCATTACTTGGTCAAAAATGGATTGGATTATTTATGTTGCCAATACTTTCATTCTTGATGATAAGCAATATCTTATATTACAGTTTTAAAGATTTTGATATTAGACATAGAGTCCCATATATATTCTTATTTATTATTTCTTTGGTAATAGCGTTCATTTCATTTGACCCACCACTTGTTCTATTTTCATTTTTCTCATTGTATGCTTTATCAGGTCCTACTCTGTATCTGATGAGTCTTTTAAGAAAGAAAAAATCATTTTCTCAAGAGAAAAAACCATCAAAATTCTGATTTTTCTTGCATATTTACATATTTAATATAGAGTTTGAGTTATGATTAAATTGATATCTATAATTAATCACCTCTTTATAACCTGGTTAACTAGACTACCTTTATAGTCTTTTAACTTTTATTTTTAAATCTAATGATATGAATAATGAAAATTTAATAATTTTTGATACTACCTTAAGAGATGGGGAGCAAAGCCCTGGCGCATCAATGGATATTGATGAGAAAATGCAAATTGCTTATGCTCTTGAAGAATTAAATGTAGACATCATAGAAGCAGGTTTTCCTATAGCTAGTCAAGGTGATTTCAAGGCTGTACAAGAAATCTCTAGAAATATCAAAGGTTCGAGTATTTGTGCTTTAGCTAGAGCATTAGAGAAAGATATTGAAAAAGCTGCGGATTCACTAATTGATGCTAGGTTCCCTAGGATACATACATTCATAGCAACATCTCCTATTCATATGGAAAAAAAATTAAAGATGCAACCCAGTGAGGTTATAAAGACAGCTGTTGATGCAATTACTTTGGCTAAAAAATTTACTAATGATGTTGAATTTTCACCTGAAGACGCTGGTAGATCTGATTTAGATTTTTTATGTGAAGTAATTGAGTCTGCAATTGATGCTGGAGCGAATACCATCAATATTCCAGATACTGTAGGATATAATTTGCCACATCAATTTGGCGATTTAATCCATAAAATTATTAAAAATGTTGGCAACTCTGATAAAGCTATATTCTCTGTTCATTGTCATAATGATTTTGGATTAGCAGTAGGGAATTCACTTTCTGCAGTGCTAAATGGCGCTAGACAAGTTGAGTGCACAATTAATGGTCTAGGTGAGAGAGCTGGTAATGCCGCACTAGAAGAAATTGTGATGACAGTTAGAACCAGACAAGATATTTTTAACTGTGATACGAGAATTAATTCTAAGATGATAATGAAATCTTCAAGATTGGTATCTGGAATCACAGGATTTCCTGTACAACCCAATAAAGCTATTGTTGGGAAGAATGCTTTTGCTCATGAATCAGGCATTCATCAGGATGGTATTATTAAGTCTCGAGAAACATATGAGATAATGAGAGCAGAAGATATAGGCCTAGTTAGCAACTCTCTTGTGCTTGGCAAGCACTCAGGGAGAAATGCCTTCAAACAGAAATTAATAGATTTAAATATCATGCCAAAAACTAGTTCAGAATTAGATGATCTTTTTTATAAGTTCAAAGATTTAGCTGACAAAAAACATGAAATTTTTGATGAGGACTTAATTAATTTATCATCCAACATAAGCGTTACTGCGAATCGAATAAACTTCATTTACATGAATGTTGTAACAGAGACTGGTAAAAAGCCCAGTGCGCTTATAAAGCTTGATGTAGATGGTGAACTACTTGAAGCAGAATCGATGGGCGATGGTGCCGTAGATGCTGCATTTAATGCAATAGAGGAGATGATTCAGAGTAATTGTAAATTAATATTATATTCAGTAAATAATATTACGTCAGGTACAGACTCACAAGGTGAAGTAACAGTGAGAATTACAAAAGATAAGAGTACTTATAATGGTCATGGCGCTGATACTGATATAGTTAAAGCTTCTGTATTAGCTTTAATTAATGCGCTTAATAAGCTTAAGCAAAACCCTAATCAGGATTTTTCAAAAAAACGTGGTATCTAGTGTCTTCATTGTTACATAAATATTTCAGTGAAATGGATATAAACATAAGCTGGTATAAAAAAAGCTCATATGAAAGCATAACTAAATTAAGTAATGAGTTTGATGAACTCAGAAATATAATTAGTAAATGCGAACAATGCGTGCTTTATAAAACACGTAACAAAACTGTATTTGGTAGCGGTCCATCTAATTCAAAAATAATGATTATAGGAGAAGCTCCAGGTAAAGATGAAGATGAGCAAGGAGAGCCATTTATTGGTAGAGCAGGGAAATTGCTAGATGCTTTTCTTCAATCTATTGATTTGAGTAGAGACAAAGTATTTATAACAAATACAGTAAAATGTAGACCTCCTGACAATCGTAACCCATCAACAGATGAATTAAATCAATGCTCCTCCTTCTTAACTAGTCAGATTAATACTGTAAAGCCCAAAGTACTCATATTACTTGGCAAGGTTGCAGCAAATAATTTATTAGATAACGATAGTTCTATGTCTGATTTAAGACAAAAAAAGCTTTTTATTGATAATTATGATATTCCAGTCGTTGTCTTTTATCATCCAGCGTATATATTACGCAGTCCACTGAAAAAATCTGAAGTCTGGGAAGATCTAAAGTATCTCAATAACATACTCGAAGAAAATGTCTGCTAATTTACTTGAACACATTATTTATACTGACGCCAAGTTATCTGACCTTGATAATATTTTTAAACTTGAGTCAAAGTCCTATGATAATCCATGGACAATAGGGATACTCAGAGATTGTCTAGTAAATCATTATGATTTTTATAAAGCAGAATATAATAATAATCTAATAGGGTATGTTATTGCTAAAATATCAATTTACGAGACACATATTTTAAATCTAACCATATCAGAAGATTACAGGCAGAGAGGCGTCGCCACAGAGTTATTAGAAATGATTTTTGCAAAATGCTACATAGTGAATTCTCTAAATATTTTTTTAGAGGCAAGAGTAAATAATACTCCAGCAATTAAGCTATACGAAAAGCATAATTTTAGAAGAATCTCTATAAGAAAAAATTATTATCAGACATCAGACGGCAAACAAGATGCAATAATTTTTAAAAAGATATTATCTTAAGCTTCGTCTTTGTATTTAGCCTTTATAGAAATAGCATGAACCTCTGTATTCATTAGACCACCAAGGCATTTATATATAATTCTATGTCGTTCTATAGTAGTTTTATCTCTAAATGATTCAGACACTATATTAAGTTTGAAATGTCCTCCAGATTTTGCACCAGCATGACCAACGTGTAGGTGACCTTCATCTTCAATTTCAACGCAAGAAGGACTGAGTTTCTCTAGACTCTCTCTTATTAATTTCATTCTCTTTTCACTCATATAAGTATTATATGATAAAAGCTGAAAATATATATAACAAATGAGAGTAATCTGACTTTATGATAAAGTATTTATAGTATATATTAGTTCTATAAAGCATGAGTAATAAAATTATTTTTTCGGGTGTTCAACCCACTGGTGAAATACATATAGGAAACTATCTTGGCGCGATATCACAATTTGTGTCTAATCAGGATAAATATAAAAGTATTTTTTCAATAGTTGACTTACATGCTATTACCATACCTCAAAATCCTCGAGAACTTCTTAACAGAACCAGACAAGTATTAGCTATATTTCTAGCTTCAGGCATTGATCCTACAAAAAATATTATATTCAATCAGTCTCAAGTTCCTGAACATACCCAGTTAGCATGGATTCTCAATTGCACTGCAAGGGTCGGCTGGTTAAACAGAATGACTCAATTTAAAGATAAAGCTGGTAAAAATAAAGAAAATGCATCGATAGGTTTGTATACTTACCCAATCCTCATGGCTGCTGATATCTTACTTTATTCAACATCGCATGTTCCTGTTGGCGATGATCAAAAGCAACATCTTGAGTTAGCTAGAGACATAGCGCATAAATTTAATACTGACTATGATACTGATATTTTTAGATTGCCAGAACCACTTATGAATAAATCTTCTACTAGAATTATGAGTCTCAGAGATGGCACTAAAAAAATGAGTAAATCTGATATATCAGAATATTCAAGAATATTAATGACAGATTCTAATGATGAAATTTCTATTAAAATTAAAAAAGCTAAAACTGATCCAATGAATATGCCAAGTTCTTCAGAGGAGGCTGGTAACAGACCAGAAATTGATAATCTATTAAATATATACTGTGCATGTTCAGGCAAGAGTAAAGATATTATAATTTCTGATTTTTCCGGAAAAGAAATATCTAATTTCAAGAATGATTTAACAAATGTCATTATTTCTGTAGTTGAACCAATCGCTATAAAAACCAAAGAATTCTCAAATGATCCAGGTTATCTTGATAATATACTAAAAAAAGGGTCAGATGATGCTAGAAAAATAGCAAAATTAAAAATTGAAGATTTATACAAGATAATTGGAATGAGTGAATAGGTATATGCCTGAAAATAATTTTGATATAACTCTGAACGGCAAGGAAATTACAGATATTCCTGAAGATTTATTTATACCACCCGATGCTTTAAGGGTGATCTTAGAACAATTTGAGGGCCCATTAGATTTATTATTGTATCTCATTAAAAAACAAAATATAGATATCATAGATATTCCAATTTTGCCTATTACTACCCAATATGTTAACTACATTAATATGATGCAGCAAATGCAGTTTGAGTTAGCCTCAGATTATCTAGTTATGGCTTCAACTTTGGCTGAAATAAAATCAAAAATGTTGGTACCAAATGATATTGAAGAAGAGGAGGAAGAAGATCCAAGGGCAAATCTAATTAAACGACTAATGGAATACCAAAAGTATAAAGATCTTTCCGAAAAACTGGATGTAATACCTAGGCGTAACCGAGATACATTTGTCATTTCAGGGATAATGACTAATTTTAATAAGACGGATAATTTGCCAAGGCTTAAACTTGATCAATTGGAAGCAGCTTTTCAGGATGTCCTGAGAAGAGCTGAAATATATGCAAGCCATACTATTGAATCAGAGACTTTATCTGTAAGAGAGAGGATGTCCAGTATATTAATTAATATTAACAAAAATGGCACTATCAAATTCACTGAGTGTTTCACTTATTCAGAAGGAAGGATGGGGGCTATAGTAACCTTTTTAGCTATTTTAGAAATGGTAAAAGAAAGTTTGATTGATATAATACAGAATGAGGATTTTTCAATCATATACCTTCAGACAAAAACATCATGAGTAAACATAATTCATTGCAGAAGATTATTGAAGGAGCCCTAATGGTCTCTCATGAGCCTTTAACTCTTCAAGAAATCGCAAATCTTTTCGATGACAATAAACCTTCTAAAAATGAAATTAAACAAATAATAGACAAATTAAATGAGAATTATACGAATAATGCTTTTGAGATTGTATTAGTTGCAAGTGGTTATAGGCTTCAAGTTAGACCTGGCTATGACCAATGGCTGTCAAAACTAAACAAACAATCATCAACGAGATATTCAAAAGCATTCCTAGAAACGTTAGTGATCATAGCATATAAACAGCCTGTAACAAGAGGTGATATAGAAGATATACGAGGAGTATCTGTTAACCCACAAATCATTAGAAATATGATTGAATTTGAATGGATTAAAGTAGTAGGTCATAAAGAAACACCGGGTAAACCAGAGTTGCTTGCTACAACTAAAAAATTCTTAGATTATTTTAATTTAAAATCTTTAAGTGATTTACCTCCGCCATCAGAGTTAAACACTCAATAATTATTCTTTTAGACGCGGCATTAGCATCACCAAATTACATGGCTTTGTACTTTCGTCTAATTGATATTTTATTATTTTGTCCCACGCTGTAGTGCATGCATCAAGTGAACCTGGTAATACAAAAATAAATTTAGAATTAGCAACACCAGCTAGTGCTCTTGTTTGAATACTAGATGATTTTATTTTTTCATATGATAAAGCTCTAAATATTTCCCCAAAGCCTTCTATTTTTTTATCGAGTAATATGCTTACTGCTTCTGGTGTACCATCTCTGCCTGTTATACCAGTGCCACCAGACGTTATTATTACATCTATTTTTTCTTCAGCAATATACATCGATACTGCATGTCTAATTTGGTAGATATCATCAGGAACAATAACTTTCTTTACTACGTTATGCCCTGCCTTGGAGATTAACTTTTTAAGCGTTTTGCCAGATTTATCTGTAGCAGTTGTACGAGTATCTGATACGATTATGATTATAATGTTTAATGTTTTCATATTTTAAAGAAATATATAAATATAATATAATCAATAATTTATAAAATG
>JBJKYE010000027.1:0-18810 GCA_045561195.1 Gammaproteobacteria bacterium
GGTTAAATTAATTACGTCGCTAAAACCCTTTGATGTTAAGTATTTAGCAACCATCCTACTTCTAATACCATGATGACAAACAACAATAATTTTCATATTGATGCTTAGTTCTCCTTCAACATTAGCAATTTTACCCATAGGTATATGTGTAGAATTCTCAATATGACATATATCATATTCCCATTGCTCTCTTACATCAAGAATCATTGTATCATTTTTAGCATTATCAATTATATCCTTGACTTCTCTTGGGTTTTTTTCAATCATTATTCACCAGTTGAAATTGTCTGTATGTTAGTTTCGAGCACATATTCTTTTAGATAGCTCGATTTATTAGTTTTGTATACAACCATACCTTTTTGTATTGGGCAATTGGCAACATTTTCAAATATAAAACAACGAGCACCATTATCCATATTAGCTAATATTCGATCAATGTTATCGATTGCAATTGTAAAAATAGTTACTTTGTAACTTTTTATCAATTTAAGGTTAGCTAGAATATTTAATTTCTCAAAGTTCATATTGCCACTCGATATACTTCTACAGTTTTGTTGGGCATTTTCTATAAAATCTTCTACCACATCTATTGAGTGTACTCTGTTTGCAAGCATTGATATGCAAGTTGAAAAATATCCTGTACCTGATCCGACCAATAATACATCTTCATTTTTTTTTATATCCATAGCTTGTAATATCTTAGCTTCTACAGATGGTGATAACATTTGCTGATTGAAGCCTATTGGTATACTCATATCTACATGAGCAAATGCCTTATATTTTTCAGGAACGAATAATTTTCTTGGTATTTTTTTTAGTATATCCAGGACATCGTCATCAATAACATTCAATGTTCTAATATGATTTTCTACCATATTAATTGTGTTTGTATTATCTTCTTTCATTTCATTAGTAAGTTTAGTATTGTTATATTATACTTTAATTCCGATTAAATTAACATAATCTGGTCTTTCGCATGAATGATAAGAAAATAGATATAAATGTATACTCAGAAAACTTTCCTAATTCTGAAAAAGTTTATGTAGAGGGTTCTAAGCCAAACATCAGAGTCCCTTCTAGGATGATAAAACAAACTGCGACTAAACTTAATGACACTATTCAGGAAAATGAACCCATTTATGTATATGATACCACTGGTCCTTATACAGATCCTAAATATGATATTGATGTAACTCTAGGCTTGAAGAAGACCAGAGAAGAGTGGATAAAGGATAGAGCAGACACAGAAGAATCTAAGAGAAGCTATTTGGATACTTTAAAACCGAATTTCGATAATGCTCAATATGGTATCAGTAGTAGTTCTCGTAAAGCAAAATCAAATAAAAATGTTACACAGATGCACTATGCTAAGCAAGGTATAATAACTTCTGAGATGGAGTATGCAGCAATTAGAGAAAATATATTTCATAATAGAGCTGAGCATGATAATAAAATCACACCTGAATTCGTCAGAGATGAGATAGCCTCAGGAAGAGCGATTATACCGTCAAACATAAATCATCCAGAAATTGAACCCATGATAATAGGTAAAAACTTTTTAACCAAGGTCAATGCAAATATTGGTAATTCCCCCGTAAGGTCGGATATTACAGAAGAGCTTGATAAGCTTTTATGGTCTGTTAGATGGGGAGCTGATACAGTTATGGATTTATCTACTGGTAAAAATTTATATGAGACTAGAGAGCAAATAATTAGAAACTCACCGGTACCTATTGGAACGGTTCCAATATATGAAGCCTTGGAAAAAGTAAATGGAAAGCCCGAGGATCTCACTTATGAGATATTTAGAGAAATTCTGATTCAGCAAGCTGAGCAAGGAGTAGATTACTTTACTATCCATGCAGGTGTTCGACTTAGTTATATTCCAAAGACAATGGACAGACTGACCGGCATCGTTTCCAGAGGGGGTTCAATAATAGCCAAATGGTGTTTAACACATCATAAAGAAAATTTTTTATACACTAATTATGATGACATATGTGAAATTATGAAAAAATATGATATTTCATTTTCATTAGGAGACGGATTGAGACCCGGTAGCATATCAGATGCAAATGATGATGCCCAGTTTTCTGAACTTAAAACTTTAGGAGAGTTAACAACAATGGCCTGGAAACATGATGTACAGGTTATGATTGAAGGACCGGGACACATTCCAATACATTTAATCAAAGAAAATGTGGATATGGAAGAATCTGTATGTAGCGAGGCTCCATTTTATACATTAGGGCCACTCGTAACAGATATTGCCCCAGGATATGATCATATTACATCTGCAATAGGAGCAGCTAACATAGGGTCTTATGGCACAGCTCTTCTATGCTATGTAACTCCAAAAGAGCACTTAGGTCTTCCTAATAAGGATGATGTCAAAGATGGATTAATTGCTTATAAAATTGCTGCCCATGCAGCTGATTTATCTAACCAGCATCCATCAGCCAAATATAGAGATGATGCACTTTCAAAAGCAAGATTTGAATTCAGATGGGAAGATCAATTCAATTTAGGTCTTGATCCATATAAATCAAAAGAGTTTCATGATGAGACTCTCCCCCAGGAAAGTGCTAAGGTTGCACATTTCTGTTCTATGTGTGGCCCACATTTTTGTTCTATGAAGATTACACAGGACATCAGGGATTACGCTCAAGAAAAAGGGTTCAAAGATATTAAAATCGCAGTTAATTTTGGCCTTGACGAAAAGTCTCAAGAATTTAAAAAATCAGGAAATGAAATCTATATTAAAAAATAGTTTATTTCTTTTTCTTCTTAGTTTTACCAAAAACACCACTCAATGCTTGACTAATATCATTGATAATATCGTCTGAGTTTTCAATACCGATAGAAAGTCTAACTAGATCTTCTGGAACCCCTGCAAGCTTCAATTCTTTCTTAGATAATTGTCTATGGGTTGTTGATGCAGGATGACATGCCAATGATTTAGCGTCTCCTATATTTACCAATCTCACTATTAACTCCAGATTATCAATGAATTTAGCACCGTTAGCTTTTCCGCCTTCAATACCAAAACTTAAAACACTTGAAGCTTTGCCATTCATCAATTTTTTAACAAGTTCGAAGTCTGGACTACTTGCAATACCTGGATAATTAACCCAGGATACATTTGGGTGTTTAAGTAAAAAGTCTGCTACTTTAACAGCATTTTCGCAATGTCTATCCATACGTACAGCTAAACTTTCTATACCTTGCAAAATAAGGAAACTATTAAATGGTGAAATAGCAGCCCCCATATTTCTCAAAGGCACAACTCTAGCAGCGCCAATAAATGCCGCATCACCCATTGCTTCTGTATAAACAACTCCGTGATATGATGGATCTGGTGTATTTAGTCTACTAAATCTTTTCTTATGTTTCGCCCAAGGAAATTTTCCTGAATCTACAATAATCCCTCCAATAGTCGTTCCATGCCCTCCCATATATTTAGTTAAAGAATGAACAACTATATCCGCACCATGTTCTATTGGTCGGAACAAGTATGGAGAAGGTACAGTATTATCGACTATTAATGGTATCCCATGATCATGTGCTAATTTTGCCATTTTAGGAATATCTACGACATTTGCTGCAGGATTACCAATTGATTCGCAGAAAATAGCTTTGGTTTTTGAATCTATCAAAGATGCCATATCATCTATTTTATTATGTTCACCAAATTTAACCTCAACTCCAAATCTAGGTAACTGATGAGCGAATAGGGTGTATGTACCACCATATAAAGTGCCCGTGCTGATTATGTTGTCGCCAGCTTCACAAATAGTCATAATTGCATAAGTTGTAGCAGCAGAACCAGACGCTAGGGCAAGTGCACCGATGCCTCCTTCCATAGCAGCGACACGTTTTTCAAGAACATCAGATGTTGGGTTCATTATTCTTGTATAGATATTACCAGCTTCTTTAAGATCAAATAAATCTGCTCCATGCTGAGTATCTCTAAAAGAATATGACGCTGTTTGATATATCGGTACAGCTACTGCATTTGTTGTTGTTTCAGGAGAATAACCTCCATGGATTGCTATTGTTTCAAATTTCATTGGTTCCCCCAAAATTCAGTATTCATCCATCATAAGAAAAATCTATCAATATTACTAGTCTAATTTAAAAGATATCAAGATTTAGTTGATTGTTATCAGTATTATTAAAATTTACACCCAGCCCTAATAACCTTATAGGCTTGTTTTTATTGACATTATTTTGTTTAAGAAGCTTGAGGAAAATATTAAAATTTAAGTTTGTGCATGATATTTGTGAACTAGTTAACTTAAAATCATTATATTTTATTTTGATAAAACATGATTTGATCTTTTTATTTTCATAATTTCCATCATCTATTCTCTTAAGTAATTCTTCATATAAAATTAATAGTTCAGTAGAGCATATTTCAAAATCTTTTAAGTCTTCTTCATAAGTATCTTCTACACTTAAGCTTTTTCTAATTCTATTTGATTCAACTTCTCTTTCATCGATACCCCTGCATAATTGATACAATGTATCCCCATATTTACCCAACATGTCTATGAGGTCATATTTTTTAAATTTCTGTAGGTCCTCACAGGTGTTTATTTTTTTACTTTTAAGCACAATTTCTGTTTTTTCCCCGACTCCATGTATGCTTCTCACTGGTATTTTTAAAACGAATCTATCAATATCATTATCAGAGACAGAAAACTGTCCATTTGGCTTATTCCAGTCACTTGCAATTTTGGCTAAAAACTTATTTGAGGAAATTCCTGCTGAAGCTGTTACACCTAGGTCTTCAGAAATCTTTTGACGTATTTGTAATGCCATTTTTTCTGGATCACCATCACAATATTCAGAATCTGTTACATCTAAGTAAGCTTCATCAAGAGATACTGGTTCAACTATTTTTGTATAACATTTGAAAATCTTATGAATTTCTTTAGATACATCCCTATATTTATGCATATTAATTGGTAGAAAAATTATGTCAGGACAAAGTCTTTTTGCAATTACAGAGGGCATAGCAGATTTAACGCCGAATCTTCTAGCTAAGTAATTACATGTTGTTACAACACCACGGTTCTCGGAGCTTCCAGCAACAGCAACAGGTTTATCTATATATTGTGGATTGTCCCTTATTTCTACCGAAGCATAAAAGCAGTCCATATCTACATGAATTATTTTTTTGTGGTTAAACTTTATTTTATTAAACTTATCTACTCTCATCAGTTGTAGAGGCTTTGATTGTTAGGGCATGAATTTCTCCTGTTTTGATATATTTATCCAAGAGAGAATAAACAACTTTATGTCTGTCAATAACAGATTTATCTGTAAATATATCACTCACAATTTTTACAGTAAATTTAGCATCCCCACCTTCGACAGAGACATCTGAGTTTCTTATGTTGTCAGTTAAGATCTTTTTAATAGTTTCTTCCATTTCATTTCTCCCATAATTCTGGATTAGCCCAGTTATCACTATTTAACCAATCAGGTATATTTTTATAACTACTTATATTATAAGCATAAAAAAAATAAAATAAATTATTCTCATTTAATTTGAATATCATTTTAAAGCCTAGTGACATTAGCATGTTATGTGTATCAGTTATATAATCTTGAGTATTAAGTTTGCGTATTATTATAAATTTCTCTTGAAAACTTTGCGTCAGTCTACCGATATGATTATATGACTTTATTAATGTTTTATCTTTCAAAAAAAGCATTAGTAAATTTCCCTGAACATCTTGTTCGTTATAATCAACTAATGTATATGATAATTCCTTTTCATTTAATATTCTTGAAATATCATTACCATTATCTTCTGCCAGAAGATTATGTGAGTCATCATCTATAACTATATCTAAAATAATATCTTTTAAATTATGTACCATGACTTAAGTATACATTATAAGAAATAAGCTTTGTCTTAATTATATGATTTGGTTTAGGGAGAGATGAAGTAGAGTTACTAGGCTCCTTAACAACAACTTTCTTTTTACAGTTTTTTTTCGCCATCTCAACAATTTCCTTCTTATTAGCATCAATAGTTGCAATTAATTTCAATGTTTCATCATATTTTGATGAAAGAGAATTTGTTTTTAATTTATTAAACATAAAATCTAAATATATATAGTCGTATTTTTTTTTACTATGTTTTAATAAGTCATAAACATTACCATGAAATAATCTAATATTATTATCTGATCTTTCTATTCCATTTTTTAATAATAGAGAAACTATCGGACTGTTTTCAATCATTGTAACATTGTGCCCCATAGAATTTAATAAAGTACCATCTCTACCAAATCCTGCTGTACCATCTAAAATGTCTGAATTTTTATCCGAGAAAATTTTATGAAATATATCTTTGTGGTCTTTCAGTCTTATATTTATTCTTTTTATAAAATCCTTATCATTAAAATCAACAATTATCTTTACAGGATTTTTATAGTTTTTATTTATTAGGTAAATCTTATCTTTTTTAAGATGTAACTCGATATTCCTATCAATCTTGTTTATATCTATGGAATTCTTTAATAGTGAGTATTTAGTAATATTGGCTTTGTCGCAAAATATTTTCATTCAGAAATATTATATTTCCTTCTTATCACTCTCAAAGAATAAAAAACTAATGGCCAACATAACGCGCTAGTTAAGCAGCTCCAGTACAAAGAAATATTATAGTTATTTACGCTTAAGATTGAATCGATCCATAAAACAAATGTAATCTTGATTAGCATGATAGCCATGATGACTATTGATTGCTGGAAAACAGTTATATACCTTGCTATATGATAAATCTTAAAAACGAGATAAGATATAAGAGTATACATTAGAGCATTTATACCCAATGTTGATCCTAGCACTACATCCAGCACCAATCCAACCATCCATGATGAAAGCAGCCCAATCGATAAGGGTGCAGCTAATATCCAATATATAAGGAAAAGCTGTGTCCAATCAGGAGAGAATGATCCTAAGGGAAAAGTACTGATTGTTAATATAACCGAAAATATTAATGATAATAATATAGTGAAAAACTTACTCATTAATATTTTCCTTGGATATATTATTTTTCTTTGGCATGTAGTCCCATATTAAAATAAGCTCAGGCATTTTTTCTGGATACTCAAAAGGTTGTATTTCTGCTTCTTTAAACTCAGCATCTAAATTGTCTCCAACTTTGGTAACTGTACCGATAGGGATCTTAGGTTTGAATCTATTTGCAATTCCTGAGGTAGAAATGACATCTCCTACCACGATATCGCTATTTATATTTGCATAATTAATTATTAATTTTTCTTTTTCTCCAGATCCGCTAACTATTACTTTTTGTCCAGTTCTATTAATTTGGCCAGGTATATCATGTGTCGGTTCTGTAATTAATATCACCTTAGATGATAAAGAATTTGTTTCGATAATTTGTCCAACTAATCCATTTGTGCCTATAACATTTTGGCCAAGATATATTCCATGTTTTTTTCCTTTATCTATTAATATAACTTTTTTAGTAGGACTTGCAGATGTATTTATAACTTTAACAATAGTTTGTTTGTTTGATAATATACTAGATTCTTTTGTAATTTTTCTAAGTCTAATGTTTTCTCCTTTTAAAGATTCTAGTTCTTGTAGCTTTATCTTCAAATCTAGATTCTCTTTTCTTAACAAAGATAGCTTTTCCTCTAAACTTTCTATGTTACTAGATTCTCTGATTGCTTCTTCTAAAATTAATTTAGGTAAATTTGATAATCTTTCTATTGGATAAACAACTAAGTCATTTATTGTGGATCTAATCTGGGTAATTTTCTTATATTGATTATCCAGTACTACTATAGTAATAGACAAAAGTATCAATATAATAAAAACATAGAATTGGTTTGTACTTTTTTGAGAAAAGCGGTTCATTATTAGTCAACAGATAAAAATTCATTTCCTTCTTTATCAATTATTTCTAATACTTTTCCACCACCTCTTGCTACACAGCTCATTGGGTCTTCAGCAACAATAACATACATGCCTGTTTCTTCTGTAATCAGTTTATCAAGATCTCTTAATAATGCTCCGCCACCTGTTAGCACCATTCCTCTTTCATGTATATCAGCTCCCAACTCAGGCGGGGTTTGTTCTAAAGCAGCTTTTACTGCAGATATAATTCCTTGAAGAGAATCCTGAAGCGCTTCCAGTATCTCATTACTATTTACAGTAAATGACTGAGGTACACCTGCCGATAAATTTGTTCCTTTAACTTCAATTTCTAGCAGATCACTACTGGGATATGCGCAACCTATTTGGTGTTTTATTTTCTCTGCAGTAGGATAACCTATTACGCATCCATAATTTCTTCTAACATATGCAATTATTTGATCATCAAATGTGTCCCCGCCTATCCTGGTAGATGAAGAGTAAACAATCCCGTTTAGTGATATTGTGGCAACCTCTGAAGTCCCGCCACCTATATCTAGAACCATGTATCCTCGAGCCTCATCGATTGGCATTCCAGCGCCAATAGCTGCAGCCATCGGCTCATCAATTAAATGTACTATTCTCGCACCAGCACCTGAAGCAGATTCTTTTATTGCTCTTCTTTCAACTTGTGTTGCTCCACATGGCACGCATACTAATACCCTCGGACTCGGTCTAAAAAACTTGCTATCATGCACTTTTCTAATAAAATGCTGTAACATTCTTTCGCAAACCATGAAGTCAGATATTACACCGTCTTTCATAGGTCTGATTGCTTGTAGTCCAGTTGGAGTTCTCCCAAGCATTTTTTTTGCTTCATCACCTACAGCTTCTATTTTTCGACCGGTTGAACCTTTTTCATCTCTAACAACAACAACAGAAGGTTCATCAAGAACAATACCTCTACCTTTGACATATATTAGTGTGTTAGCTGTTCCTAAGTCTATCGAGAGATCTGTTGAGAACGTTCCTTTGATTTTTCTATATATATCACCAATCATTTCTTTAATTTTTCCTTAAGTATTTGATTTATAAGTTTCGGGTTTCCTTTGCCTTTTGTTTCTTTCATTACCTGTCCGACAAAAAAACCTAATAATTTATCTTTACCATTTTGGTACTCTTCTACACTTTTATAATTGTTTTTAATGATATTATCAACTATTTTATTTAATTCATCTGTATCAGATATCTGCTTCATGCCCTCATTTTCAATGATATGTTGAGCATCTTCACCATTATTCCACATTCTTTCAAATACATCTTTAGCTTGCTTACTAGAAATTACTTCGCTTTGAACATTTGAAAGAAGATTTTGAAGATTCTTAAAATTGACTGGATATTCGTCAACTTTGATATTTTTTTTGTTCGCAAGAGCTAAAACTTCTGTAATTATCCAGTTTGCCGTTGTCTTAGCATTAAGATTAGTACCTTCGATTGTTTTTTCAAAATATTCAGATAATTCTCTGTTACTAGTTAGAATATCAATATCATAGTCATTCAGTTTATATTGAGCCTTAAATCTATCTTTCTTTATTGATGGAAGCTCTGGCATATTAGATTTAATATCTTCAATTAATTCAGGTGTAATAGATACCGGCAATAAGTCTGGATCGGGAAAGTATCTGTAGTCATTTGCTTCTTCTTTAGACCTCATTGATCTAGTTTCATCTTTAGATGGATCATATAGTCTTGTCTCTTGTATAACGTTATCACCATTATCAAGAATATCAGACTGTCTTTGAATCTCATGATTTATAGCATTCTCTACAAATTTAAATGAGTTAATATTTTTTATTTCAGCCCTGGTTCCTAAAACATCAGAACCCTTTTTCATTAGCGAGATATTTGCATCACATCTGAAGGAGCCCTCTTGCATATTACCGTCACTAATGCCTAAATATCTCACCAATGAATGGATATTCTTTAGATATTGAATTGCCTCAGCTGCACTTTTCATTTCTGGCTCAGATACAATTTCTATTAAAGGTGTACCAGCCCTGTTAAGGTCTATAGCTGTCTCATTGGGATAAAGGTCATGTATGGATTTTCCAGCATCTTCTTCTAAATGTGCTCTAGTGATATTTATTGTTTTTGTCTGTCCATCATTAATTATATCAATACTTCCTCCTTCAACTATTGGTATTTCATACTGTGATATTTGATATCCTTTTGGAAGATCAGGGTAAAAATAGTTTTTTCTGGCAAATATAGAGTTATCCGAAATATTTGCCCCAACAGCTAAACCAAATTTTATAGCCATTTTAACTGCTTCTTCATTTAACACAGGGAGGACTCCAGGCATTCCTAGATCTATTGCACACGCTTGAGTATTCTGATCAGAACCAAAATCTGTTGAGGCAGGAGAAAAAATTTTACTTTTTGTATTCAATTGAACATGAATCTCTAGACCTATAATTGGATCCCACATATTTGTTAATTCTCCTGTGGCGATTTAGTATGCCAATCTGTTAAATTTTGATAGTGATGAGCTAAAGATAAAATTTTAGATTCATCAAAGTGATTACCAATTATCTGTAAACCCAATGGTAGATTATTTTTGAAGCCCATAGGAATAGACATTGCTGGTAATCCAGCAAGGTTAGTGCTTACAGTAAATACATCTGATAAATACATTGCTATAGGGTCATTAGTTTTTTCCCCTAGCTTAAAGGCAGTATCGGGAGTTGTAGGACCAAGTATAAGATCAACTTCTTTGAATGCGAATTCAAACTCATTCGAAATAATTTTTCTAATTTTTTGTGCTTTTAAATAATATGCATCGTAATAACCCGCAGACAGCGCATAAGTTCCTATAAGAATTCTTCTTTTCACTTCCGATCCAAAAGCGTCAGATCTTGATTTTTTATATAGTTCTTCAATATCCTTCACATTTTTTGCTCGATACCCAAATCTGACACCGTCATATCTTGATAGGTTTGAAGAGCATTCAGCAGGAGCTACTACTTGATATGCTGAAACACCCAGCTTAGAACTTTTCAGGCTAATTTTCTTAAATTTACATCCATTCTTTTCTAAGATTCTAATATTCTCATCAAAAACTTCTCGAACCTTATCATCTAGGCCATCTAAAAATTCTGATGGAATGCCAATTGTTAGTGGTTTAAACTTCTTTACACAATCAGCTGCGTAATCAGGAACTGGATTTTTTGAGCTGGTTGAGTCTTTTGGATCAAATCCTGAAATATGTGTTAATAGAATTGCAGAGTCTTCGGCAGTTCTTGTAAATACACCAGCCTGATCTAGACTAGAGGCAAACGCTATCATCCCGAACCTAGAGACCCTTCCATACGTTGGTTTGATCCCACAGATACCAGTTAACGATGCTGGTTGTCTGATAGAGCCACCGGTATCAGTTCCAGTAGAGCATGGGATCAGTCTAGCTGATACACTTGCAGCAGAGCCACCGGACGAGCCTCCTGGGACATAATCTTTATTCCAAGGATTTTTTACGTCACCAAAAAAACTTGTTTCATTAGAAGATCCCATAGCAAATTCGTCCATATTCGTTTTACCTACTACAACCATTCCAGCATCATTAAGTTTTTCAACTACAGTCGCATCATATGGGCTTATAAAGTTATCTAGCATTTTTGATCCACATGTTGTTTTAATATCTTTAGTGCAAAAGATATCTTTTTGCGCCAAAGGTATGCCTGATAGTGGCCTTAATATACCTTTTGAAATCTCTTTATCTATCATTTTTGCCTTATCTATGGCATGCTCTTCGGTCAGAGTTATAAAAGAGTTTAATTCTGAATCATTGCTCTTTATTCGCTCAAGAAAATGACTGGTTAACTCTAAGGAGCTAACTTCTTTTTTTTCAATAGCTTTTTTTAGTTCTGAAACAGTTTTATTATGCATAATTAATCGATAATTTTTGGAACCTTATAATATCCATTGTCTGTATTTTCATTACCTTTCTGAAATAAATCTCTTTGGTTTGCCTCTTTAACCTCATCTTTTCTTAGTTCTTGTTTAAGATTTAATGGATGAGACATAGGAGTTACATCATCAGTATCTACATCATTCATCTCATCAACTAAATTCAGAATTTTTTCTAGACTCGACGCGATATCATTTAATTTATCATCTTTGATTTCAAGCTTGGCAAGGTTTGCTATCTTAATAATTGTTTTTTTATCCATACTACAAGTTTCTTGATACAGTAAATCTTTTTATGCCATTATAATCTAATATAATATCTATGTCTTCATAATAGTTTTGTTTCAATAGTTTCATAATTTCTCTAGATTGATCAAATCCATTTTCAATGAAAAGAACGCCTTTTTTCATGAGGATTGACTTGGACTGAGATATTAATATTTTAATATCTTGCAGACCCTTTTCATGAGCAAATAATGCATAATGTGGTTCATATTTAAAAACATTTTCATCGAGATACTTTGATTTATACTCTATATATGGAGGATTTGAAATAATGATATCAGCAATATTTTTTTTGAGTCCTTTAAGCCAATTTGAGACAATGATTCTACAATTACCATGAATTCTCTTATTATAATTCTTTTTTAAAGTTTCAATTGATTCAAGTGAATTATCAATAAGCACAATATCCCAATCTGGCCTTTCTCTTGCTATTGTTAATCCAATGCACCCGGAACCTGTGCCCGCATCGATTAATTTCAATTTTTTGTTTTTCTTGAATAACAAATCTCCTTGTTTTAAAACTTCTGGGATAATAATTTCTGTTTCTGCCCTTGGTATAAGCACATTGCTATCAACAAAGTAGTTATATCCGTAGAAATCTTGATTACCAATTATATAAGCAAGAGGGACTCCATTATTTAATAATTCAATTGATGTTTTAAAACATTTCAATTCATATGGGGAAATTTTATATTCAGGTGTACTAATTAGAAATGTTTTTGTTTTACCTATTATATCTAGAAGGCAGTTTTCAATATCTCTTTTGTTTATCGATGAATTATCTAAACAATATGATTGTAATATTTTATTTATTGTAGAACTCATATTTAGTTTATAGCAGCTTTTCTAAGTTCTTCAATTAGTGATTCGATATTACCCTCTAATATTTGTTCTAATTTATAAAGAGTTAGATTAATTCTATGATCTGTTATTCTTCCTTGGGGATAGTTATAGGTTCTTATCCTTTCCGATCTATCTCCACTGCCAACAATATTTTTTCTCTCTTCAGCTGTATTCTTTCTCTGTTCTTCCTGCTCATGCATTAATATTTTCGAATGTAATATTGACATTGCTTGAGCTTTATTTTTATGTTGAGATCTTCCATCTTGACATTCCGATACTGTGCCAGTAGGAATATGAGTAATACGTACTGCTGAATCTGTTTTATTTACATGTTGACCTCCAGCACCAGAAGCACGATATGTATCTATTCGTAAATCTGCTGGATTAATATCTATTTGATCTATTTCATCAACCGCAGGTAAAACCGCAACAGTGGATGCAGAGGTATGGATCCGCCCCTGTGTTTCAGTATTAGGCACTCTTTGAACTCTATGAGTCCCTGACTCAAATTTTAAGTTACCATAGACATCCACACCGCTCACCTTAAGTATTATTTCTTTATAGCCTCCATGATCACTTTCTGTAACATTTAATAACTCAATATCCCATGAATTTTTTTCTGAAAATTTTGTATACATTTTGAAAAGATCTCCAACAAAGATAGCTGCTTCTTCCCCACCAGTCCCTGCTCTTATCTCAACAAATGCATCTTTAGAGTCATTTGGATCTTTATCAACTAGCTCATTTTCAAGATATTCTTCCAATGAATCTCTGATATTTGTATTAACAGATATTTCTTCTTCTGCCATGAGTCTAAGCTCTTTATCTTTTTCATTCAGAAAAGCTTGAGATTCTTCGATTAATTTAATGGCATTCTTGTATTCATCATATTTTTTTATGATCGGATCAATTTTTGAGAATTCTTGATTTAATTTTTTCAATAAAGCATGATCTTGATATATCATTTCATCTTTAAGTTGCTCAGCTATAACTTGATGTTTTGAGATAAGCTCATTCAGTTTTTCGATTAGCTTATTATTCATTACTTCTTTTTAAAAATATTTTGAATCTTAAGCGAGGTTTCTTCATCAATTAGCGATAAAACTTCTTTTAATTTTTTAGTTGTCTCATGAGTGAGCTTATTTTTTAAAGATTCTGCCAAATGAGATATTACATCATCAGTGTTTTCACCATCTTTAATTGATTTCTTGGCCTTTATAATGGCACCATCTGTTATATCATCCACATAACCTCGATAATTTTTAATAAGGTTGTTAGATTGATTTTGATCTAGCCACTTTCTGAATTCTAATATCTTAAAACTAATTATTTTTTCTGCCTCATCAACAGCTTGTTCTCGTATTTTATAATTATTTTCAATGACTTTACCTAAATCATCGATACTATATAAATATACATTATCAAGTTCAGAGATCTCTGGCTCTACATCTCTAGGAACTCCCATATCTATAATTACATATGGTTTTTCATTACCACCATGAATGCAGCTTTCCATCATCCCTTTGCCAATAATAGGTATTGTGCTGGACGTGCAAGATATTATGATATCGTGAGATGAAATTATATTCGGTAGGTACTGCAATCTAGAATAATTACACTGATTTTCTTTGGCGATTTTACTTCCTTTTTCATAATTCCTATTTGTTAAAGTTATGTTATGTAGGTTGTTTGCATGCAAATATTTGATGGCAAGCTTAGTCATATAACCAGATCCTACAACCAGTGCTTTTTTAGAAGAGATATCATCAAATATTTTTTTTATTAATGTTATTGATGTGAACATAAAAGAAACTGGGTTAGACCCAATATCAGTTGTAGTTCTAACTTCTTTTGCCACAGAAAACGAGAACTCAAATAATCTTTTCAAAGATGATGCTAAACATTTATTTTGATCTGCAATTTTAAAGGCTTCTTTGACTTGCCCTAGAATTTCATTTTCTCCTATTACCATTGAATCTACTCCAGAGGTAACGTTAAACAAGTGTTTTATAGCTTTTTCTTCATGATAACTGTAAGTAAAAGGTTTGCAATCCTTAGTCATGCTCTGATTATTATTGAGCCATTGGATAATCTTTGAATTGTCAGAATTACTCTCTGTATATATTTCAGTTCTGTTACATGTTGATATCAAAACAACTTCATTTACTCCTTCTATCTTCTTTATTTCAGATAACGCGCGAGGGATAGAATCTTTGCCGAAGGCCAATTTCTCCCTTATTTTGATTGGAGCGGATTTATGGTTAACGCCTAGAACATTTATAGCCATGATTTTTTAATGTGTATTTACTCTACATCCTCCGAAAATACAGATATGTGATATATTATACTATTATGAGTAACTATTTGAATATTTTACTAATAATTATCCCTTTATTTGTGTCATCTTGTTCAAATAATCGTGATGAAGTCTCAAATGTGAATATGCCTATTTCACAGAAGAATTTCGGCGGTGATAAGTATTCACATTTATATAACTCATTGTATATTAGTTTAGCCTTGAAGAAGTCACTAAATGACGAAGCTCTAAGAACCTTCATTAATAATATAGACACAATGGATGATATTAATTTATTTGAGAAACTATCTAAAATCTCAAGAGATACTCATAAATTTAATTACTCTCAAGCTATATCAGATAGATGGATCGAGATTGATGGTAACTCTTACCTGGCCTATATGTATGCTTTAAGCGCTTCTATTGATAATAGTAATTTTGATAAAGCTAATGAATATTTTGATAATTTTATCAGAGTGAGTGAACCAAGAGACAGACGAGACTATGCAAAGCTCATTTTTTTTATTATTGAAAATAAAAATAGAATTAATGTTGTTAGATTTTTTGAGGAATACTTAAAAAAAAATAATAACTATGCGCTGCATATAAATTTCATAGAATTATTATACTCCTATAATATGCATGAAAAAGTCATTGAGCATATTAACAAAATTGGATCATTTGGTGATAGAGGTTTAACAAGAATTTATGCTAACTCTCTAAGGTCAATGGGTAATAGAAATATGGCTATAAGTATTTTGGAGAAATACATATCAGATAAAGTAACTTCTGATAGACAGGTTGAGTTGGAACTACTAGATGTATATCTAGATAACGAAGATATAGTTTTCTCGGAAAACTTTATAAGCAGTATATTAACTAAAGATCCAGATAATTTAGATACTTTATTTAAAATTTCAACTTTATTACATGACAAGGGCCATCATCTTTTATCTGAGAAATATCTATCATACATTGTTATAGAAAATGATCGAGTTAATGTTATGAGAGGTCTAAATGACTATATGCTAGGTAACTATGATGAATCCATAGAACATTTTAAAAGAGTAAGAGATTTTAATTATAAAATATTGTCACATATAAATATTTCCTCATCGTTGAATCAGCTATATGGCCTAGATAAGGCATTTGCATATATTGAGAGTGCTAAAAAAGATTATGGTGATAAGGATGTTAATCTTAATCTCGCTTTACACCAAATATCTCTTTTAAATGAAAATAAAATGTATGAAGAAGTGATAGAGTTTTGTACTAACTTTTTAACACAAGACCCTCTCTTAATAAACATATTATATGCTAGAGCAATGGCATATGAAAATTTACAAAAGATTGATCTTATGGAGATTGATTTAAGAAAAATCCTAAGTATCGATGCTAGAAACGCGAACACCCTAAATGCATTGGGATATAGTTTGATTATTCATACCAAAAGATATGAAGAGGCTTATAATTTATTACTTGAGGCATATCACTATGATCCTGGCAATGCAGCTATTTTAGATAGTATTGCGTGGGCAGAATATAAGAAAGGTAATTATCCTAAAGCTCTGGATTATATTGAGTCATCATATTACCGCGATAAAGACCCAGAGATTATTGAGCACTACTGCGAAATATTGATAAAGAATAAAAAATTTGAAAAATTAAAACAAGTTATCAAGATTGAGTTGGAGAGAAACAAAAATAATCTTGAATTTATTGATAAACTTAATTCATATCATAATGACTCAATCTTATAAGTCTCATGCCAAAATAAATCTCTTTCTAAGAATAATCGGTCAGAGATCTGATGGGTATCATAATATCCAAAGTATTTTTCAGCTAATAGATCTTCATGATGAGATAAGCATTAAGAAAAGGAAAGACAGCTTAATAAAGATAAAATGTAATGTAAAAGAAATTGAGAATAATAACTTAATTAACAAATCAATTAATCATTTTTTGGATTACACGCAATTGCCTAATATAGGATTAGATATTTTTTTGAAAAAAAATATACCAATAGGAGGAGGGCTTGGCGGGGGGAGTTCAAATGCAGCAACATGTTTAATAGCTCTCAATGAGATATATGAAACTAAATTATCAGCCATACAGCTCAAACGTATTGCAAGACAAATAGGATGTGATGTTCCATTTTTTTTACATCAGAAAAATGCTTGGGTTGAGGGAACCGGAGACATCATAACACCTATATTCGTCAAACCAACATGGCTTGTTATGATCTTCAGCAAACACAATATCTCTACGTCAGATATCTTCTCAAAGTACACTCATAAAAATCATTTTAGAGAGTTTAGTTATGATGATTATTTAGAGAATAATTCCATTAATGATTTTGAGGAAATAGTTTTTAAAAACTACCCTTCAATACATCAGTCTTACAAATACTTATCTAGCTATGGCAGAGCTCGCATGACAGGAACAGGGGGGACGGTATTTCTGCCTTTGCCGTCTTATGAGGAAGCGAAAAAGGTTATTTCTCGCTTGCCAAAAAAAGAAATTTCATTAATTGTAAAATCTCTAGATATATAATTAGCAAAAACATTGTTATTTAACATACACTTATTTTGATTGTCATGTTAACCTAAGCTTATATTCAATGGCTAAGGGGCTAGTAAATCTTAGATACTCTTGATATATTTAAACAAATTTATTTTGGGGTGTCGCCAAGCGGTAAGGCAGCGGGTTTTGATCCCGTCATTCGGAGGTTCGAATCCTTCCACCCCAGTTTAATAAGGTGCACACTATGAAAAATGACAAACCTTTAATGATTTTTTCAGGAAATTCTAATAAACAATTAGCTATTGATGTGGCATCCCACTTAAAGTTATCTGTCGGTAAAGCAAGTGTTTCAACTTTTAGTGACGGTGAAGTTTCAGTTGAGATACAAGAAAATGTCAGAGGGCAGGATATTTTTATAATACAGCCAACTTGTCAGCCAACAAATAATCACCTAATGGAATTAATGATAATGACAGATGCATTGAGGAGATCATCAGTAGAGAGAATCACCGCAGTTGTTCCATATTTTGGATATTCTAGACAAGACAGAAGGGTTAGATCGGCTAGAGTACCAATTACAGCAAAAGTAGTTGCGAATATGATAGAAAGCGTTGATATCGATAGATTGTTGACAATTGATTTACATGCGGATCAAATTCAAGGCTTCTTTGATATTCCTGTAGATAACATCTATGCTACACCATTATTGGTTGCTGATATTTATAAGCAAAAACACCCTAATATGTTAGTAGTTTCTCCAGATATTGGAGGTGTAGTAAGGGCTAGAGCATTAGCAAAGCAGCTCAACTGTGATTTAGCTATAATTGATAAAAGAAGACCTGAAGCGAATGTTTCTGAAGTTATGCAGATAATTGGGGATGTATCAGGGATGACGTGTATCATGGTTGATGATATTGTTGACACTGCTGGGACACTATGTGGTGCAGCTAAAGCTCTGAAGGACCAGGGTGCTGAAAAAGTATTGGCTTACATAACTC